>CAIUQV010000024.1 GCA_903901375.1 uncultured Ignavibacteriota bacterium | reverse complement strand
ATAGAAATTATTAAGTATATTAAATTGCTAAAAAAAACTTATATAATTATGACAAACAGATTTACAAAAGGGTTTAAGTACCTGTTGATAATGCTTGCACTCGGTATTTCTTTTACAGGTGCTGAATGCGAAAAACTATTAACTGCAACAGGCGATGTTGCAGGTACCTGGGAGTTGACAAAGATGGAAGGAAGCCTTCAGGATGTTTGCCTCGGCGAAATTGCCAATTTCAACGGCGGTACAGCTACTTTAACCTGTCCGAACGGTTCACCCATCACCAGAAGCTATACATATTCAGGAAATGTTCTCACTTATACAGCTTCGGGTTTAAGTTACAACGTTTCATTCACTGCAGTAAACGGAGTTGATAAAATGGTGCTTAGTGCTTCCGGTATTCAGCGTGTGTTAACTTATGATAAAAAATCTAAATAAGGGGAGATAACAAATGAAAAAGTATATAATGAATTTAACCGGCTTTGCTTTAGTCATCCTGTTGGTTGTTTTGCTCTATGCAGGTCTGGACTCAAAACAGAGTACGGGTATCACACAGGTGAAAAGTAATAAAGAAAACGTTGTTCCGGTTCAGAAAATAAACGATTTGATTGCAGACAGTAAGGCAAAAAATAGTTTTATAGATGTAATTCTGTTCGAATACAGGAATACTCCTTTTACAAACAGCAGTATAAATAGAGATATAAAAAAGGCAGTAAACATTAAAATTGATAAGCTGAAATTGAATGAACTGGTAAACAGTAAAAGCAAAAACATTACTCTTAGGTTACCTGTCAGCTCAAAAAGCTATATGAATATCGACCTTCAGGAGGTTGAACTGCTTTCAAATGATTTTAAATCCGTATCCGTTACCGAAAACGGCAAGAGACAGGAAAACTATAAACCCGGTATTTACTACAGAGGTATCGTAAACGGTGAAGCGAATTCGTTAGTTGCTATCAGTGTTTTTGATAATCTTGTAATGGGTGTTATTTCTTTTAGCGAAGGTACTTTTAACCTTGGACCCGTTTCCGATAATTCAAACAATACCAATTATATTCTTTACAACGAAAAAGATTTGCTTGTAAAGAATCCTTTTGAATGTGCAGTAGACGGCAGGGATTTGAAGATGTACAAAACAGGAAGTAATCTTCCGCGAAATAAACATAACGGTGACGCAGTTAATGCCAGATTACCTGTGAAGATATATCTGGAAGCAGACTATAAAATGTATCAGGATAAAGGCTCAAGTACGGTTAATGTCAATAATTATATAACAGGATATTACAATTCTGTTTCTCTGATATATCAGAATGAGTATATCCCTGTTCAGATTTCTGAAATACAGGTATATACAAGTCCTGATCCGTATAGCAATATTTCCGGCTCTGAAGAGTATCTTGTTGCATTCGGAGATAATAAGCAGGATAATTTTAACGGAGACCTTGCTCAGTTTCTCACAACAAGACCTTTAGGTATCGGCGGAATAGCCTGGATTGGTACACTTTGCTCAAACTATAATTCGCAGGACCATTCAGGAAGATTCTCTTTCTGCAATATCGAGAATACTTATTATGAATATCCTACTTACTCCTGGACAGTTATGGTATCAACGCATGAACTCGGTCATAACTTTGGTTCAATGCATACCCACGCTTGCTGGTGGCCTACAAGAAGTAACGCTATAACATCAATTGATTCATGTACAAATGCAGAAGGAAATTGTTTCAGCGGAAGTCAGGCTTCAACAGGAACAATAATGAGTTACTGTCATTTCTGGCAAAACAATGGCGGAGGTATTGACCCAAGGCTCGGATTTGGACCTCTTCCCGGAGATACAATTAGACTTAGATACAATCAGTGTTCAAAATTCGGCTCAGTGATAAATTCATCTGAACAACCAACTAATTTTGCTTTGATGCAGAATTTCCCGAATCCGTTTAATCCGAGTACAACTATCAGGATTGCAATTCCTGAAAATTCTTCGGTTACTCTGAAGGTGTTCGATATTAACGGAAGGGAAGTCGCAACTTTAATGAATAACGAATACACATCTGTAGGCTTTGTAAATTACCTATTCAATTCTTCCGTATACAATTTATCAAGCGGAGTGTATTTCTATAAGTTAGTAGCTTTAGACCAGGTTTCTAAAGTAAACAAATTCACTGAAGTTAAACGAATGATTTTAATTAAATAATAATATGAAAAAATACATAACATTATTTGTACTTACAATTTTGCTGACCGTTTCTATCTCAGGATGTATGCGGTGCCAGAATAATATTGTGTTTACTAGTCCTCTGGTTGAATCTTTTTTGACAAATTATAGCTTTGTAATTACTGATTCTACCGGTGTCACTGTACTTGAAGGAACAATGAAACCTAAAATATTCGAGGACCCTGACTTTACCGGAATATTTGCAGTTACTAAAGTGGTTAATGATCAGTATTCATCTGTGTTTCCACAGGGAGGTAAATTCTCGGGTGTGCTTGATGAAAAGAATAAGAAGGCTTTTATAAATCTTAACCCTGCTATTTCTGATAATAATGTTTTCCTGCGGTTCGACATCAAAGAAAATGAGCTTGAAGGTACCTGGGAAAAATCTACTATGGTGGGAATTAAAAACAGGGGTGGATTCAAAGCAGTTAAAGTCGTAAATAAATAGTATTCGGTTTGTTTTAAAACATTGCAGTAAAGACATCCTTGTCTTTACTGCAATTTCTTTTTAATGCCTTTTGTCTTTTCTGCTTTCCTATCTGTTTCGGTTCATCTTATTCCTGTGCCCCTTCCTGAATTTTCTTTCCTTGTGCATTTCTTTCATCGATTTCATCTGTTCTTCTGTTAGAATTGTACTAAGCGAGTTTTTGTATTCTGAATTCTTTTTCTTCATATCCGAATTCAGTTTCTCTTTGCTTTCAATAAATTCTTTGTGGTCCTTAATCTTCTGCAGATTCAGTTCATATACCTTAGCTGTTTGATCTTCAGATAAATTTAAGGAAGCTTTTAACCTTTCAGATGTTAACTTTGCTTTTTCTTCCGGAGTTTTTTTCATCTCCTTCTCCTGGGCATAACCATTAAGCGATATTGTGAGTATTGCCAGTAGCACAAGAAGTCCCGGATACAATTTTGTTGTTTTCATATTTATATTTTAATTTACAAATATGAGACAGTCGAAAGGGTTAAAAAGTTTAACATTCTTGAATAAGCTTGAAATATTTACCTGAACTTAATTAAAGAGCATTTAGTTATATCATGAAAATATCTGTGTATACGTATAAAATTAATTAGACAGGAATGGAAAATAACAAAATTAACAGAAGAGATTTTATCGTTAAAGGTGCTAAAACTGTAGTTATGGGTGCACTTGCACTTAGTTCTTTGGATGTGGTTAAACTAGTTTCTGCTGCACAAAATACTGAGTTTGAACAAAGTAATGTGCAGAAAGTTATTAATTTGGCTGATTATCCTGAACTTGCAACTTCGGGTGGATATGCTATGATAACTGAAAAGGTAATAGTAATAAGAAAATCCAAATCTAAATTTATTGCAATAAATATTTCCTGTACTCATAAAAAGTGCGATGTGGAATATGACGGCAGCAGTTTTGAATGCCCGTGTCATGGCTCTACTTTTGACAATAGTGGAAAAGTAACAGGAGGACCTGCTTCGAAAAACCTGAAATCTTACAGGACAACATTCGATGTAAACAGTAATACTCTGACAATCGATATGTAGTAAATAAAAAAGTGTTTCCTTGGAATAAATTGTTTAATCTGCAAATACTCTGTTCTTGCAGCTATCAAAGCAGTCTTTTCAAATGCTATTTTCCTGTTTATGAATTATCTGATTTTGTATTTTTAATAAATTTAAACCGGTGCAATGAAAATATGTTTTGTTTCAAGTGAATGCGTACCTTACGTGAAAACAGGAGGACTTGCAGATGTAAGCGGCTCGTTACCCTCAGCATTGAGTGTTCTCAATACTGATTTAAAGATTTTTGTTCCTATGTACGATAAAATTGACAGGGATAAGTTTAATATTAAGAAAATTAAAGAGTTGTCAGGTGATTCAGTGGGTATCTTGGAAAATTTATATTCATACGATGTCTATTATACTTTGCACGATGGAAAGATTGATACATATTTTATCGATTGCCCTTTTTATTTCTCAAGAGGAGTTGTGTACACATCAGATGCAGATGAAAATGAACGGTACATTCTTTTCCAGCATGCTGTTTTAAAAACTCTTCAGAAACTTCAGTGGAGTCCCGATGTTATTCATTGCAATGACTGGCAGTCTTCTCTTATTCCTTCTATGCTTAAACTCCAGTATTCCTGGGATAAACTTTTCGAAAACACAAAAACTCTTTTATCAATTCATAATATTGGTTACCAGGGAATATTCCCTCAGGATACTGTACTCAAGGCAGGGTTTGGAGAAAGTCTGTTTGTACTTGGCGGTCCTTTTGAATACAACGGGAATGTGAATTTTCTTAAAGCCGGCATCTACTATTCTGATGCAGTATCAACAGTTAGTCCGACTTATGCATCTGAAATTCAAACACCTGAATTTGGTTCAGGTCTGGATGGAGTTCTTCGGGCAAAAGGAGAACGCGTTTTCGGAATATTAAATGGAATAGATACCGTAGACTGGAATCCGGAAACAGATAAATTAATTCCTGTCAATTATTCTTTCAGCTCACTTGAAAATAAATATCACAACAAGAGTGAACTGCTCAGTTTATCAGGTCTGAGCAAAGAAGGTGATACCCCTCTTTTTGGAATTGTCTCGCGTCTTGCCTGGCAGAAAGGGTTTGAACTTGTTGTAGAACTTGTTGAAACCCGCATATATGAAGACTTTAAACTTGTTGTGCTTGGAGCTGGTGAGAAAAAATACGAAGATTATTTCCTCAAACTCATGAAAGATTATCCGGATAAGATAAAAGTGTTCCTTGAGTATAATAACAAAGTTGCACATCTTATTACTGCGGGTTCTGATTTCTTCTTTATGCCTTCAAGGTATGAACCCTGCGGACTTAATCAGATGTACAGCCTTAACTACGGAACTCTTCCGATTGTAAGAAATGTAGGAGGTCTTGCGGATACTGTTATAGATGTGGAAAAGTCAGACGGTAATGGATTCTCTTTCAGCGATTTCACTCTTGAAAGTATTGAATCATCTTTTAACAGTGCATTAAAGCTTTATAGGAATAAATCCCAGCTTAAAGATGTAATAAAAAGAGGAATGTCTGCTGATTTCAGCTGGAATAAATCTGCAGGAGAATATCTGGCTCTTTACAAAAATATGCTTTAGTTATAAAGTATCTTTCCCTATTAGTTTATTCCTTAGTACAATAATTGCAATGATTGTTATCAGCATCATAAAAACCGAACCGGAAATAAATGGATAATGATAACCAAACTTATCATAAATGAAACCTCCCCATAATGGCCCCAGAAACCTTGCAAGTGAACTTAATGATTGGTTAATCCCAAGAACACCTCCCTGGTCCTGCCTGCTTACATTCTGTGATATCAAACCTAATGCCATTGCATTGTTAAGTCCGTTTCCAAACGCAAGTATTGTAAGTACTAAAAGTAATACCATAACACTCGTTGAAAATGGAATCAGGAATAATCCAACAGCAACCAGAAAGTTGCCAAACATAACGGATTTTTCTTCTCCTATATATTTTTTGAAAGGTTTAATTAGTGTTGACTGAACTATTGCTGCTATTATTCCAAGAAATGAAAGCAGGTATCCGGTCTGCTGCTCGTTCATTCCGAGTCCGTCTTTTCTCTCTATAAAATACTGGAAGTTTCCAAAGATATTTGCGAATGAAAAAGTGATAAAGAAGAATATAATAACGTATATCCCTACATCTTTGTGCTTTATCACGTCATTAACAGCTTTGAAATTTATTACCTTTACATCCTTGAGATCAAAATTCAATTTGTTGCTTTTTCTTAAGTCTTCAGGAAGTGTTTCCCTGAAAATTATGACACATACCATAAGTGCAATAAGCGAAAATGCCGCGGAAAATATTAAAGGTACACCGTAACCAAAATGATAAGATAAGAAACCTCCCAAAGCAGGACCAAACACAAACCCTAAACCAAATGCCGCTCCGATTATTCCCATACCTTTTGAACGTTCTTCGGGTCTTGTTGTGTCAGATACTACAGCTTGTGCTGCCGAAAGATTCGCAGAAAAGAAACCTGCAAATGCTCTTGCTACAAAAAGCAATGATACTGAAGGAATCATGTTTGTAAACACAAGAGCCATTAATGTGTATGCTATTACATTTCCCGTAAGCGACATCGTCAATATAGGCTTTCTGCCGTAAACGTCAGACAGTGAACCCCAAACAGGTGTGAAGACAAATTGCATCAGAGAGTATATTCCCGTAAGTAATCCTATTTCTGTCTTGTTCATCAATAAGACATTTTCGGAGAAAAACGGAAGTACAGGTATTATAATACCAAAACCCAGAAGGTCAATAAATATTACTAAAAATATTACAAATAAAGCTTTTTTATTATTCATTTTCTAAAATCCTTCATTTACAGGTATCGGGCAAAATGAAATTATAAACATTATAAAAGCAATCCAGCCTAATATTGTTCTTGTTGTTCCTAAAGGTATGTGCATATCTGTACAAACAGGCGGATGCTTTATTTTTATTATAAAGAAAATCAGTATTGCCCAGATTAACCAGTTTAGTGAACCTACATTCAGGTTTATACCCAGTAATGGCAGTACACCTAAAATTCCGAAAACTACTAATGCATAAAAAACGGTGTAACCAACATACCTGGACTTGTCTCCAAACATAGAATATGAAATATGCCCGCCGTCAAGTTGTCCTACTGGCATCATGTTTAATGATGTAATAAGCAGACCGAACCATCCTACACATAAAAATGGATAATGGTATACTTCGTTCATAGGCGGAATAAACACATTTCCTTTTAATGAATACACTTTCTCAAAAATCAGGAAAATTAAGTTGTTGCCAAAAGTCAAACCCGTTGTTGGAATTCCTGTTATTGAATATTCGGGATGAATTTCATATAAATAATCTATAGATGGTAATGTACTGAAACCTATAATTATAAAAACCATGGAAAGCACCCATCCGGCAATCGGACCTGATACTCCGATGTCAAACAATGATTTTCTTGTCTGAGTTGGTGTCTTCATTTTTATCACAGCACCCATTGTTCCAAAAGGATTCAGGAATAAAAGCGGAAACGGAATATAATAAGGCAAAGTAACATCTATCCTGTGATATTTCGCAGCAAAGTAATGACCGAATTCGTGAACCGTAATAACTGATAAAATAAGAACTGAATACGTTATTCCGAACATGAAATTATCAAGCTGATATGGGTCTTTGTTAAGCCATCCTGTTCCTGCAAGTGTTGTTGTGAAAAAAGTTAGAAGAAATAAAAGAACATTTATCAGAAATGAAAATTTCTTTCTCTCTTTCCCGTTAATATTCGCATACTTCGGCTCTTCAGAATGATTTTCTATAGTCTCTTGCATAGACAAAAATAATTCTAAATTGTATTAAAAGCAATTTGATAATCAGAAAATAATTTAATTGTAATGAGTTACAACCTTTTAATTCAGAAATATAATTTATAATTTCATTAAAATTATTGATTGAATATTACAGAACAGAATAATAACGAAAATAAATCCGTAACCGCTCCGCTTGCAAATTTACACCCGGCTTTATTTGTGGTGATTGCATTGTTTGTTGTATTCGTTACCTACCAGATTTTCGGAGGTGTGCTAAGTGTTATTTTATTGGGCACTGATTTTAAGAAAATGGACACGAATGTAACATTTACACGTATCATTATCTCTTTTTCGCAGTTTATGTTTATTCTGATTCCTGTGATTATTCTGAGTATGCTTCAGGGGAATGATTCAAAAAAGACTTTCAGACTTCGCAAACCCAGGCAGTCAGTTTTGTGGCTTGGTATTCTTGGTGTGCTCGTTATTCAGCCCTCGATTCAGGCGTATATGTTTCTGCAGAATAAACTTCTCACTTCACTACCATTTGGAGTTAACTTCATTAATAGTCTGAAGGAACTTATGGATTCATTTGAATCCGCTACTTTAAGCCTTGTAACTGCAAACAGTTTTGCAGAATTCTTACTGGTTGCATTTGTTATTGCTGTTACTCCAGCCGTATGCGAAGAGTTTCTCTTCAGGGGTCTGGTACTTTTTAATTTTGAAAAAGTTATGTCACCGGTTAAAACAATTTTTATGACTGGATTTATTTTCGCAATTTTTCACTTTCATCCGTTTAATATTCTTCCTTTAATCCTTCTCGGTTTCTTTCTGTCTTATGCCGTTTACTATTCGAACAGTATAATAACGGGTATAGTGATTCATTTTATAAATAATTTTCTATCGGCATATCTTGTTTTTGTATACGGTAAAGAAGGGTTTGAAGACCCGAATGGCTCTGTGTCCGATAATTATCTGCTGCTTCTAGCAGGCTTCATTTCTTTTATAGTATTTCTGTTTGTACTGAAAGCAATTAAGAATACTGCTGTTGAAAAGAAGAATAAAATTATCGTAAATGTCTAATACATTAAAAAGAATATTGATAAGTATTGCGGCTATTCCATTGATTCTCTATGCTGCTTATTCCGGCGGATATCCTTTCTTTGCTTTTTGCCTGTTGATTCAGACATTAAGTTTTTATGAACTGCTAAAGATGTTTGAATATAAAGGAATCACTGTTCCTGTTTATTTCACTCTTTTTATCTCTGTATTAATATTCACAGGGTTTATATTTTTCAGAGAGTATTTTAATGTAGTTCTTATTGTCGGATTGCTTTCTGTTCTTGTACCTGAACTTTTCAGTAAAACAGAAAATAAATTGCTGAATGCCGGACTGGTTTTCTTCGGGATTATTTATATTACTTTCCCTTTGGCTCTCTTTTTTAAACTTGATAAGAACTATGCCTATGTATATCTGTTGTTTTTACTCATCTGGGCAAACGACAGTTTCGCTTTCTTTGGCGGAAAGTATTTTGGTAAACATAAGTTCTCTAAAATCAGTCCGAATAAGACTATAGAAGGTCTGGTTTCTGGTTTTGTGTTTACTATTATTACTTCTGTTGTATTCAGTTATTTTGTTTCCGGTGTTACATTAACTGACAGTCTTGTAATAGGTGCATTTATAGGGGTTTTTGGACCCATTGGTGATTTATTTGAATCATTTCTTAAACGGTTTACAGGAGTTAAAGATTCATCAAACATTATACCTGGACACGGAGGCATACTTGACAGATTCGACAGCTTAATAGTTTGCGTTCCTTTTGTCTATATATATTTAAATTATATAAAAGACTTATTAAATTAACTTGAAATGAAATTGTAAATTATTAATTTTGCATAATAATTAACACGAATAAAATTTGAAGAAAGACAAAAACCATAATAACCGAAAACACAGAAAAGAAGAAGACGGATTCATTGACGATGATAATTTAATCGATAAATCAGATGATAAGTATACAACTGATGAAGATGAATTTCTTGATGAAGTTAATAAGCTTACTCAGGGCAGGAAGAAATCAAAACTTAAAACGGTTTACGAACTTATAGGTAAACCTGTAAAGTACAGCTTAACCAAATTGAATGCGGGTATTGATAAAAACTTATACGTTGAGCTTTTATCATTGCTTGAAAAGTATAATGTCATGGTGCACTTTAAACAGGATTATAACCTTGAGGAAAGATACAGATTTATCGTTGAAGAAGTATTTCTGCAGGGTGTTGATGAAGAAGATAAAAAAGCAGTGAAAGCTTTTGTGTATGAGGATTTCCATCCCGAGATTATTTCTCCCCTCGACGAAGATGAAGAATTCTAAAATAATATATGGTATTACTTCAGAGTAATCCCGGTGAAATTGGCTCTTCTGCGATTGACTTTAAACTTAAAGGTGTTGATGGTAAAACATATTCACTGGATACTTTTGCTTCGAGTAATATTCTTGTATTAATCTTTATGTGCAACCATTGCCCGTACGTTAAGGCTGTTGTAGAAAGGTTTGT
>CAIUQV010000023.1 GCA_903901375.1 uncultured Ignavibacteriota bacterium | reverse complement strand
TTCCCCCACTTTGAAAGACAAAACGAAAAGCGTAATTTTGTAGAGAAAGGAACACAAAATTATGGAAGGAAAGAGAACTTATCGAACATTCGATAAAGACTTCAAAGTAAATGCCGTAATACTTGTACTTGAAGGATCAAGATCAATGGCTAAGATAGCCTCAGAACTTGGCATAAGCTCCAACACATTGACTAACTGGAAGAAAGAGTATCTCAAAGACAGAGAGAACTCATTTCCGGGAAAGGGCTATCAAAAGCCAGATGACGCGGAGTTAACAAAACTCAGGCGTCAGCTGGCAAGAGTTACTCAGGAGAGAGACATATTAAAAAAAGCCATTGCTGTATTTACAAAACAAGGAGAGTAACTTATGGATTTATCAGAGAAAGCAGTTCAAAATACAGCATCGGACTAATGTGTGAAGCGTTGAAAATATCCAGAAGCAGTTATTACAGCTATATCTCAAGAAAGTCTGAGAGTAAGCGAAGTATTGAGAATGAAATACTTCTCCGTAAGATAAAGACGATATACCAGGAAAGTAAATGCCGATACGGAAGTCCGAGAATAACAGCTGCTTTAAGAGCGCAGGGAATACAGACAGGTAAAAACCGTGTAGCCAGAATAATGAAAGAAAACTCTATATCTGTAAAATGCAGACAGAAAAGAAAGTACACAAAGACTGTAGTTAAACAGATTAATACAGACCTTGTGGAAAGACAGTTTAATCCAATTATACGCAATAGAGTCTGGGCTTCGGATATTACCTACATTAGGACAAGACAAGGCTGGAAGTACTTATCCGTTGTTATGGATCTTCACTCAAGAATGATAGTTGGATGGAAAGTTAACAACTCTCAGGATGAGAGTATAATCATCAGAACGATAGAGAATGCCATGCAAAGCAGAAACCCTAAAGCCGGTCTTATCTTTCATTCTGACAGAGGTACTCAGTATTCTTCAACAAGGGTAAGAAACGTTCTTCAGTGCTATGGAATACGTCAGAGCATGGGAGCAAAAGGTACGTGTTACGACAATGCTGTTCTTGAATCTTTCTTCAGTACACTTAAGAAAGAACTTATTTACAGAGAAAAGTATTACGATGTGGAAGACTTGCAGAAAAGCTTGTTTGAATACATTGAAATCTTTTACAATAGACAGAGAAAACATTCTACTTTAGGATATCTGTCACCTTTTGAATTTGAATCTAAAAATGCTATTAATTAAATTAAACATACTACTAAATCACGTTATTCGATTTGTACAAAATATCGAGGGAAGACCAAACATTTAATAACAAAGATTATGAAATATTTAAAAACTATTGGAATAAAATTGTTTATTCTAACTGCAATTGCTGCACTG
Source organism: uncultured Ignavibacteriota bacterium (assembly GCA_903901375.1). GTDB lineage: Bacteria > Bacteroidota > Ignavibacteria > Tepidaquicellales > Tepidaquicellaceae > CAIKZJ01. The sequence goes on along the minus strand of CAIUQV010000023.1, from coordinate 11,844 downwards.
TTTTTAGCTTCACAATTTACAAGCCCAAGTGCGAATGAAAACGCACAATTAAATACTACTACATATACAGTTCCTGATACACAGTTTATCGTAGGAGCATTTCACAATGGAGTAGATACGAGCTATACTTATCAAGGTGAACTCAAATTAAATACCTGGCATCATTATACAGCTCACAAAGGTTGGGGGTGGTGGAGTAAACCTCATGATAGTTATGATGCAAATGTAGGGGATTATCAAGGTCTCGTGACTGGTATTATTGCGGGGAATAACCAAAGGAATATGCGCACACTAATGGACAGACCAATAATACAATATTTAGTTGGCGGACAAAGAATTGATTATCAGTGTGAAAATATTGCTGCAAACTTTCAAGCGGATCCATACTGGTTTTATGCATATAATCATTCGTTGATTAATAACATAAGGGTTGAGGATATGAATGATAATACAAGATATGGAAACGGCGAAAGAGTTAAATGGTGTAAGGTTATAGATCAAAATCCATTAAACGGATATTTATTAATAGATTCCGGTTTAAGGGCAAACAGAGAAATGTCTTTTAACGAAACAAACGAATGGATGCGGGATACGGCATACAGTTGGTATGCACTACCCAAAATAAGAATAGATTCTGTTTATGCCGCAGACACAAATCACTTTAATGACGAAGTCTGCAAAATTGTTTTTACCGGTTGGAAGGGCAATGTAGAAGCAGAGTTTAGTTTAAAGGTATCAAGCTTTAAAAAAGATGGAGCTACTCCTTACAGTGGCAGTTATATGGAATCATTCTATGATGCACAATCAAATTTAAAATATCTCACTATCCCAAAATCCATAATTAGAAACTTTAGAGACACAACAATCTTTGCATTTAATTGGGATACTCTATGTCAATGCGACATAAAAGTCTATTGGACGGGAGCCTGTGATATGTGGATTGATAGAGTAAGAATTGAAAATGATCCTGCACATAATTATTTAACTTTAAATGATTATTATCACGATTATTTGGCTGGTAAATTAAGTTATGAAATCAACTGGGCAAGAACGAATAACCTAATACCAAATTATTTCTACTTTGAAGAATGTCAGATGAGTCATTTTCCGATGATAAAGGAACTGAATAAACAAATTATGGATTCTACCGGCAACAAAAATGAATTAGTCATCTGGCTCAATTATGACTTATTCAAAGCACACGTACCAAAATGCTGGAGTTATCTGTTTGACTCGGATATGCTGAAGAAATATTTATATGATGATTATGGTTTGCGAAACATAGTAATGGGTTCTTATGCTTTGGAAGGCTGGATGAAAGATAGTATGAATGCTTATAGAATATCTTATCATCCGAGTACGTTATCAAGTTCAGACTACAGTAAGCGAAATGGTATTTTATCTTACCCACTTGCGCCTTCAGCTTACGATACATGGTTGCAAGAACATATTGATGATCCGGTAAATCTTTCAGGAGTCAATTATTCTTACATAAGTAAATTAATGTTTGAATTAAGTAAGAAAGGAATGAAGGTATTAAATTGTCCTCAAGCACATTTGTGGTACAGTTCAGGTCATAAACTAAAAGAACCCTCTAATGAGGAACTTGAACTTCAGGCAAACCTTGCATTAACGAATAATGCAAAAGGTGTTATTTGGTTTTCTTATGTGTGCGATTGGTCAACGATTGGTTCTGATTATTATGCAAGAGGAATAATGGATAATGGTCCACTCCCAAGAGACTCAAATGTTTATGGACAAAACAAATATCTTAAAGTATGCCAGATTGATTCAATGCTTGAAAAAAGAGGTCATTATATAATGAGCTTTGAACCGACATTAACAAAGAATTGTATTTACAGAAATAGTGATGAAAGGTTCAACTTCTTAAACAGTACATACTTTTCCGATATTGTTACGTATAAACCCGGTAATTTAACTCCAGACTGCAATGAGGATAATCCCGGTGAGAACAATCCTCTAAATCTGGTGTACGAATGCAAAGCATACAGATACCTACAGGGAGCAACATTTCAAATAAGTGCGAGTGATATCAACAAATACTTTATGATTGTTAACAGAAGATGCTCACCATATATAGATGAATCATCTCCTGACAATAGAGGAGGAAGAAGAGATATTCGTGTAAGGTTCGATACTTCAGGTTTTACGGGTTATAACAACTGGGAAATATTTTGTATAGATTCCAACAAAACCGTTGCAACATTTGATAAGAGAGCACTTGCTTTGCTTGACCTTGGCTGGTTTATGCCGGGACAGGGAGAACTTTACAAAATTTCCCCTGTTGTTCCAAGCGGAGGCATTCTCATAGCAGATGAAACACTAAGCGGCAATGTAACTTGTAACGGCATGATTTATAATAACGGACATAATATAACAATATCCCCGAATGCTGTAGTAACATTTTCTGACAGTGCAGGAATTGAAATGAACGGTGGATGTTTTGTTTCTGGCGTTAATGCTGACAATGCAGACGCTGTTACGCTGACAGGCAAAACTTCGTCAACTTTTTGGAAAGGTATCACACTTATTGGCTGTGATTCCATCGGAGTTTATAACACAAACATCACAAACATAAAAGCAAACGACACTGCAAAAGCATTTTCAATCATAAATTCATATAAGGTTAATTTCAGGAAGAATACTATTAGTGCTAACAGTAATTCAGGAGGGATTCAGGCTGTATATAATAGTTTTTCGGATGTACCGATAGTATTCAACGTTCGCGAATGCACCTTTAATATGAATCAGAGCGGCTACTCAGCAATCAGTGTCTTTTCAAACGCATCTGTAACTCTGCCGATTGTTACCGAATGGTGTTTGTTCAACTCTCAGAACGATACTTCAAACGCAATTTTGTTTTCCGAAGTAACAGGCGGAGCGATAAAGAATAATACTTTTACTAACTTCGGAAAGTCAGTTGTTCTTATGTACTCCGCAACAGACCTGTATGGAAATATAATACTTGGAAAGGATAACTCGCAGGGAATTCTGTGTCTTTCAGGAAGTTATGCGTCACTAAGTCCTACATCAGGACAGTATCTCGGAGGATATAATTACATCAAAAACTATGGCACATCAGCGAGTAATGTATATTCAAACAATTCATACTTTAATATTCACAACGGACTGAATGATTTTGATTTAAGCGATATTGATAACTCAAAACACCTGACAGGTGATTTAAGCGGAATGCCATATGCATACGTAAACGCAATGAAGAACTGTTTCCACAAAGACAGCGTAACAAACATAGATGCGACACATTCAGTTGTTTGGTATGATAATTCGCTCGTCAATTTCATTTTCCCAACTTATAGTTGTGAACTAACTCCACCGAGCGGTGATTACTTTGTGTATCAATACGGCGGGTATAACGACACCGTTTATTATAGTCCGGGCGGTGAAGGAAGCGGATTTAATCCAAATAAACCAATGAACATTGAAGAGAATGTTTATAAAAGTTTAAAGGATTCCATAAACATAAACCTAAGAAAGAGAAATTATCTTACCGTTGAAGATAAAGCAAAACAACTTTTAACGCAATATCCTGACAGCCTTGAAAGCGCCGCAATGGTACAGAAACTTTACATGGCATCGCTAAGTCTTGATAGTAATAAAATAGGAATAACAAAAACATTCCTTGAAAATCTTATCTCAGCAAACACACAAAACCCAACGCTCATAAAACGTGCATTCTACTTCATACAGAAGTGCAAAGTGAAACTTGGACAGTATCAGTCAGCACTCGACGGGTTCCAGTACATTATGACACAAAACCCTTACACATACGAAGGACTCGTTGCAAGCTGGGACTACGCCGCAACATATCTACTTATGGGAACAGGCGGAAGTTACAAAGGTGATTTAGAGCAAACGACCGAAGAACTAAACACACCAGCCGATACATTGCTAAACCGTATGACGAAGAGTGATATAAACACAAACAAAAGCAAAAACACAAATTCAAACAGAAACTCAACCGAACAAATCACAAAAACATTCTATGAGAAAATAAAGAACGTAACAAAGGATGACAAAACCGCGCAGGAGGAGAAAGTGAAGACACTCGAAAAGAAGATAGAAACTACAAAAAGCAAAAACGAAAAGAATGAAGCCATAACGGAACTTGCAACGATGAAACAAATAAAAGAAGTAGTGAAGCTAAAGAAACCAAACACCATCGTAACTCACACAGCAATCATTAACAACGATATCAAGAAAGTATTCGGAATCGGGAAAAAGAGCTCAATCGAAACAACAAACAGTCTTGTACCACAAAATTATGCTCTATACCAAAACTATCCGAACCCTTTTAATCCGATTACGAAGATAGCGTATGATATACCAAGAGATGCAAAAGTGAAACTTGTTATTTATGATATACTTGGCAGAGAAATGAAAACACTCGTTAACAATGAGTTTCGTTCTGCGGGTAAATACATAACCGAGTTCAACGGCTCGAACCTTGCAAGCGGTATTTACTTTGCTCGGATACTCGTGAACGAAGGAAAAGATTTTATGGCAGTGAAGAAGATGGTGCTTTTGAAGTAATGATTTATGTTTTATTCTCTTGAAATCCCCGCCTAAAACACGCGGGGTTGACATATGAGGGTGTTTGCTTAAGCAATACTCATAACAAAAGCGGCTCTTTCGAGCCGCTTTTTTGTTTAACGGATTTACACTGTGATTTTATAGACTTCACTTTCGAGACCGATTGTGTCGTCGTTTAGATAATACACTGCGTAGTACTCACGAAGTTCTGCATCGGCAGAATTCAGGTTTGCACGTGTATCGAGATAAGGCGGATTTGTATCGTTCGCAAGAAATGAAAATTCGGTTTCATTTCCGCGGCGTGAGAAGATTTTAATTCCGTCGAATTCACTTTTGTTGAAGTCAATCGTTACTCCGCCTGCACCCTTTATTACCTTTAGTACAGGTTTTGCAGTCGAATAATCGATTGTACTTACCGGTCCGATAATTCCAAGGTCTTTACCAATTTCCTCCGTGTAATTCGGATGATTTTTTATCCGTTGAACCATTGGACGAACGTAGTCACGCATTGCATTTTTATTTGCATTGTTTGCCGCAACTTTTGAACGCGCCGTTTCCTTAATTGTTACTACATCAAGGAAAGATAGTTTGTGAGCATCAATAACCGCATCAGAACCTGTTATTTCAGCGGGCAAAAGTCCTACTGTTGCACCGTGAATCGCTAACTTCTTTTTGAAGTTATCTTCCCACTTTTCGAGGTCACCGTCTCTGCGTGGCATATAGTCTGACATATTTTTTACCTCCCTTCCGCTATATTTTAGACAAAGATATTTTTGATAAACCAGTTTTTAAGTAAGCGTTCTAAATAGTGTGTAAAAAAAAGGATTTAAAAAAGTCTCCAATTTTAAAAATATTATTTTTCACGAAACAAAAAATTAAAAAAGGAGACCATATGTTTTGTGTAGAACAAATTAATAAAGATATGTTAAAAAAGCAAACCCTCGATGAGTACTTAAAAGATACAATACGAGACTTTGCAATCGGATTGTTTAGAGAAATAATGTTGGTCGAGCAAGAAGAATATACCAACAGAAAGCGATATGAGCATGTGGGTTCAGAAGGAAAATTTACAGTTTATAGAAATGGATATAGATATCGAAACTATCTAACAAGTTACACTGGCTTGATAAAATTAAAGGTTCCAAGATGTCGAGGAGGTTTTTTTGAGTCGATATTGTTTTCCAAGGGAGTCTTGACAAGCAAGAAAATGGAAGATATGATAATTCATTTATGGACAGATGGAAATTCCTATAGAGATTTACGGGAATTTGTTGGAAAGATCTATGGTGCAAAAATAGGATTGTCATTATTAAACCGAATAGTATCAACGGTAGAAAAATATGTAAATGAATATCATAAAAAGAGAATAGAACACTATTATGATGCGATATTTATAGATGGATTACATATAACAGTAAAAGAATACCCAAAACGTAGTAATGACGAAGAAATCTTAAAAAAGCACAAAAATGCAGTAATATTAGGTGTATTAGGGCAAAGAAGAGAAGGTAAGACAATAATAAAAGAAATAATAGATTATAGAATATGCAGAGATGAAAACAAAGAAGAATATGGCGAATTACTCAAGAATCTTAAGAAAAGAGGGTTAATTAGTGAGCAAATAGGAGTCATAGTCCATGACGGAGAGTGTTCAATAACAGCAGCAATTGATAACATATATGGAAAAGACAAAGTAAAAGATCAGGATTGTCTAATTCATAGAAAACGAAATATATTGTTGAGAGTAAAAAGCAAAACGAACAAAGAAGAGTTAGGTAAAGACGTATGGGAAGTATATTCTTCGGCAACAAAAGCAGAGTTCGAAACAAAACATAAATTGGTATTAAAGAAATGGCAAAGAAAAGAGCCCGAAGCAATGGAAATATTTTCAAATATAAGAGAGAATCAGTTAACAAAATATAATTTTGAGATAGAACTACATAAGGATATGCATTCAAACAATCCAATAGAAAGAACATTTAGAGAATTACGAAGAAGAATAAATGCAATAGGAATATTTGAGACAGAAAAAAGCGCAGATAGGTTAATATTCTTAATAGTAGAAAATTTAAATCAAAGAAGAGGATGTAAACCAACTAACGGAGACTTAAAATTTACACACTAATTGGAACGTTATCAGTTTTTAAACCCAAAAATATTAAGTAGTGTACTTTTTATGAAAAATTGCTTAATTTAAGGATGTCCCAAAACATTATTGAAAAAACAGCATTTTAATTCAATTATTCTTGATGCAAAATGATTCGGCATCAAGAATAATTCATTAGGCATCGCTGACGGAGGAAATATTATCACTGCATTCGTGAGCGTTATCGATGACGGAGGAAATATTCTTTCTGCATTTTCCTTCGTCATTGCTGACGGAGGTTGCGGCATCGCTGACGAAAACCGCGTTACCTTTGACGCGAACGCGGTGACGCTGACGGAAGCCGCGGCATTGATGACGCGAGCCGCGTCAGGTATGACAGAGCATTTTGCAGGTATAATTTTGTCTGCGTCAGGTATAACGCGGATGATAATAGTAAGAATATTTCTAAATGCAGTGATGATGGAACATTTTGCAGTGATGACTAGGGAAATATTATCGGTGACGAGGGATTTTGCAGGAAGAACAAAGGAGATATTATCGGTGACAAAAACATTTGCAGTGCTGACGCAGGAGATATTTTTAATAGCGGCGATGTTTGCAGGGAAGACAAAGATGAAAATATTTTTAACTGTACAAACTCTTACCTTTTTTTAAAAGATTAAAATTATTATATAGTGTTAAGGTAAAATAATTAAAAGAAAATTTATGAAAAAAGTAACAATATTAATATTACTTTTGATATTGGCAGTTTCATTTTCGAATGCGCAAATTAATGTTCAAAGCAGTTTCAGTAAGAAATTTAATGCAGAACTAAGAGTCGGTCCAAGTTTTCCATACAGCGATTTTGGGAACAAGGATGCAGCGAATAATAATTCAGGATTTGCAAAAGTAGGATATAAAGCTGAGGCAATATTTGGTTTTAAATTAATTGATGTAGTCGGGATAAACCTAATGGGTTTCTACAATTCTAACGGCACTGATTTATCTTCGCTTACGAATCAGTTAAACAGCTTAACTCCAGGAAAAAACTGGTCTTCGGATTCGAAGAGCTGGAATATATACGGCGGTTTACTGGGATTTGAATATTCTTATCCTGCATCAAGAAGTTTTATAGTTGGTTTTAAGGCATATACAGGAATACTAAGCACAAAAGCCCCAAAAGTGGAATTAACCAGCGGAAGTGACACATACGTACAGGATGAAAAATCTACAACTGCATTAACATATATGTTTTCAGTCAGCGGTGCATATCCCTTAACAAAAAGTACTTTTTGGGTTACATCTATAGGTTATCTGGGTTCTACGCCAAAGTTTGATAATGTGAAAACTACTCAGACAATAAACGGTATAAAGACAGAAAATTCATCTACATTTAACCAGGATATGAAAGTATTTGTAGTTGATACAGGTATCAGGATAGTTTTCTAGTTTGAGGTTTGAGCTTATAATTTTGACCTTTTAAAGTGTTTAGCTGGTTTTTTATATTCAGCCCAAGGATATTTCCCTGGTCTGAATATAAAAGCAAAACGAGTTTGAATTTCTACACATTCCCTTCAGTGATTTTCTAACAGCAGATTTAGTTCAATAATTACATTTCTAATAAATTGCATTTAAACTATCTTTAATATTCTAAGAAAAAATCTAAATATATAATTAAATAATGACATCGAAAGAGATAAGGAATACATTTTTAAAGTTTTTTGAAGAAAAAGGACATAAGATTGTGCAGTCTTCTCCTGTAGTACCGTTTGAAGACCCTACGCTTCTTTTCACAAACGCAGGGATGAATCAGTTTAAGGATGTATTCTTAGGGATGGGAACGCGTGAATACACAAGAGCAGCAGACACACAAAAATGTATCAGAGCAGGCGGAAAACATAATGACCTTGAAGAAGTTGGTATGGACGGATACCATCATACATTCTTTGAAATGCTTGGGAACTGGTCCTTTGGTGATTATTACAAGAAGGAAGCTATAGGATGGGCATGGGAACTGCTAACGAAAGTATGGAAGATGCCAAAAGAAAGACTATGGGCAAGTGTATACAGGACAGATGAAGAAGCAATGGAACTATGGAAATCCGAGACTGATATAGACCATTCTCATATTCTGAAATTTGACGAGAAAGATAACTTCTGGGAAATGGGAGAAACGGGTCCATGCGGTCCATGCTCGGAAATACACATAGATTTAACTCCAAACGGATGCAAAGCAGAGGACATTAATGCAGGTCTTGAGGATGTGATTGAAATCTGGAATCTTGTTTTCATACAATATAACCGAGATGAAAAAGGAGAACTTCATCCCCTTCCCAAAAAGCATGTTGATACCGGAATGGGGCTTGAAAGAGTAGTTCGTGCTTTAAACGGGAAAAAATCAAATTATGATACTGATTTATTTACACCTATAATAAAAAGCATAAGCGAAATATCAAGAGTTGAATATGAAGGCGAATATATCTCGACTATGAATGCAATAGCAGACCACATAAGGGCACTTACGTTTGCAATAAGCGACAGTGCTATGCCTTCAAACGAGGGAAGAGGATATGTACTGAGAAGAATTCTCAGGCGTGCGCTCCGACTGGCGAGAAAACTAAATCACAACGAGCCTTTTATGTACAAGCTCGTTGACGCTGTAATTGAAATATTCAGCGATACTTTTCCAGAAATAGTTGAGAGAAGTGAATTTATCAAGAGTGCTATTATGGGAGAAGAAATCAGCTTTAATTTAACACTCGACAGAGGAATTGAACATTTCAAAGAAGTTTATGAGACCATTAAAAATAATAAAGATAAAGTATTTCCAGGTGAAGCAGCATTTAAGCTTTATGATACATACGGTTTTCCACTTGACTTAACTCAGGTAATAGCCCGTGAACACGGTTTTGAAGTCGACATTGAAAAGTTTAATATGGAGATGAATAAGCAGAAAGAACGCGCAAGAGCAGCAAGAAAAGACGATATAGTGATGGCAGATACAAAGTTATTTGATCTTGACGATAAAGTGAAAGCAGAAAACCCTGTTTACAATCCATATGATATAGATGAAAAAGGTATTAAAACAACACTTCTTCAGGCAAAGAGAATTGCAGGTTCTGATATAGAAGTGCTTGTTTTAAAGACAAACCCGTTTTATTCAGAATCAGGAGGTCAGATTAGTGATACAGGTAAGATTAAATTTTCCGACGGTTACGAACTTGAAGTTATTGACAGCAAGAACAATCATTTTGTATACGTAAAGAATTACGACCACAAGAATCTTCTTCATAAAGACGTAACAGCAATTGTAGATTTAAGCAGGAGACATGCAATCCAGAGAAACCACTCTGCCACTCACCTGCTGCACGAAGCATTAAGGGAAGTTCTTGGTCCTCATGTTAAACAAATGGGTTCACTTGTATCAGCAGAACATTTAAGGTTTGACTTTCCGCATTTTCAAAAAGTGAGTGCAGAAGAGATACAGAAGATTGAAGATATAGTAAACACAAAAATAAGCGATGGATTCGAAGTTAAGACACTTGAAGACATTCCTATTGAAGAGGCAAATGAAATCCCTCACGTAAAGAAATTCTTTGGCGAGAAGTATGGAAGCAAGGTAAGGGTTGTAACAATGGGTGATAAATTCAGCGTTGAATTTTGCGGAGGTACGCACGTATCCAATACAAGTGATATTGGTTTATTTAAGATTGTAAAAGAAGAGAGTATATCATCAGGAGTGAGAAGAATATTCGCAAGAACAGGTGAAGGAATAATAAGACTGCTTGAAGAGAGAGTGAGTGAGATTGAAAAAATAGTAAGCGAATTACCTGAAAAGTACTCCGGTAATTTTATAGCCGGACTGAACATCTTTAAGGAAGGGTTTAAACAAACTGACTTCAGAGATGCTTCACTAATGAAACTATTGTTAGCCCAGCAGGATGCTAATATTAAATCATTGTATGAACTTCGCGAGAAATACATTGAAGAAAAGAAACAACAGCAGAAGAAACTTGCTAAACAAAACCTTGAGAAATATATTTCATTCCTGAAATCAAAAATTGACACATCTGAAAAGATTAACGAAAGTGTAGTATTAGCAGAAATACTTAATATTGAAACATCTGATGAATTCAAGGAGATAGGCGAAGAACTTAGGAAAATAATGAAAAGCGGTGTTGCGCTCATAGCTTCAGTAATAGACGGGAAAATATCTCTTGTTTGTGCAGTGAGTGACAACCTAATAAAAGAAAAAGGGTTTGCAGCAGGAAAACTAATTTCTGAAGTTGCAAAGCAACTCGGTGGCGGAGGCGGAGGAAGACCACAATTAGCCACAGCCGGAGCGAAGGATGTGGGTTCTTTGGATAAAGTACTTGCTGATTTTAGAGATGAGATGAAGAGGAAACTTAGTTGAGATAATTTGAAATTTTAAATTTGAGATTTGAAATTTACATTTTAAATTTCAAATTTTAAAAGATGACAGTCATTTTTATTAATTCTTAATAACTCAAACAAAATGGATGAGAAAACAGAATTGAAAAACAAATACAAGAGAAGATTTTATGATTTTACTCTCGAATTGATTAAGTTTATTGACAGTTTGCCGAGAACAAATGTTTCAAACAGAATCGGTGATCAATTATTGAGAAGTGGAACAAGTATCATTGCAAATTATATAGAAGGACAATCTGCCAGCAGCAAGAAGGATTTTACTAACTTTATAAATCATTCATTAAAATCTGCAAACGAAAGCAAACTCTGGTTATCTTTACTAAAAGATTCAAAACATTGTGGTAATCAAGATACAACATGGTTAATGCAGGAATTAATTGAAATATCTAAAATATTAGCTTCAACAATTCTGTCATTAAAAGGTAAGAAATAGATATTTAATTTTAAACTTTAAATTTTTAAATAAATATGAAGGTAATAATACCTGTAGCGGGAGTAGGGACAAGGTTAAGGCCGCATACATTGACACAACCGAAGGTTTTGCTGAATGTAGCAGGACATCCTATGATATACTATATAGTGGATGAACTGATTAAGAAAAAGATTGCAGACAGTATTATATTTATAACAGGGTATAAAGCAGAAGATATTGAGAAATACCTGAATAAGACATTCAAGTATAAGTTTGATTATGTTGAGCAGAAGGAAATGCTTGGACTGGGACATGCTGT
>CAIUQV010000022.1 GCA_903901375.1 uncultured Ignavibacteriota bacterium | reverse complement strand
TCGCGTATACTGAGTTATTGCACTTTGATCAATCACAAAACTCCTTTCAGATAAACATTTGAGTTTTGGTGTATCAGTATAATAATCCTCAGGGACAAATAAGACAATAGCATCGATATCTGTATTCGTTTTTAACCAGACGGCAGTTCTAATAAATTCATTTGGTTTTTTGACTCCGGAATTTTCCCACTTTAAGCTAAAATCATCAGTTCTGGAACCAATAAATATTTTAACAATATTTTCAGGTATTTTCCTGTATAAATTATCTTGCAAAACAATCTGATAACATAAGAACAATGCAAGAACAACATATAAACTCTTTATATATTTTTTTGTTGTTAATTCAAATATGCTGAATAAAATAATAGGAATTATTATATAGAAAAACCGCATACCTCGCAAAGAACTTGCAACATAAATTGCCATATCTTTATTAACGAACTTTACGTATAGAGTAAAGAATATCGATAATCCAAATGTACTAATTATCAATGAAGTAACAGCTAGCTGAACATTTATTGAGAAATTATTCAAATTATTTGACCGTAAAATAACGAACAACATATAAATAATCACAGGAATAAACCCTATTAAAGAAAATAATTGTGGTGCTATTGGAAAACTACTCAGCGAATTTATTATAGGTAAACTTAAAGCGAAAAAAACGAAGGGTAAATTAATTACACCTGTTAAAACAAAATACTTCTTTATACTTATTGTATTACATCTTAACAAAATGTACATCAAAATCGAAGCAGTTATGTGTATTAAATTTATAATCAATGGAGGAATAAAATCTAAAATACTAAATATCAAGAATTTGAGAGTATCATTTCTCAAAGTATTAAGAAATTCATAAATGAAAAAATAATCTCTTAGATTCATCTCGTTTGAATTAAAGGGATTCACATTACTCCTGAAAGGCATTACCGACGAAATTACAAAAAATACAAAGAATAATAATATAGAAATAACAATCCACTTATATGAAACAAATTCAACATTTAATAATTTGTATGCAGACAGAAATATTATAATACAAAAGCCTGCTGACAATCCCGTTGGAGGATGTATTGCAGCCGATAGACCAAATAAAGCTAAAATTAGCGGAAGATAGTATTTAAAATTCTTATCATTTTTTAGATATATCAAAAGCAATAACAGAAACAAAAGTAATATTGTATATACACCTCTTGCACTGGAATTGTAAGAAATAAAGAAACCCCATAATTCGCCCTCTATAATACTCACAACAGTAGCCGAAGAAATAATTGTAAGCATTATAGAAAGCTTCAATCTTCTGGTAACTTTATACACAAGAAGAGAATAAATAAATATGAAAGCGAATACTAATGCAGAATTCAACAACTGAGTAGAATATACAACATCATTTGTTACTCCGTATATTAATTCAAGTATTTTGACAAAAACCGGATTATAATATTTATAATTATCTGAATTTGAAAACAAAAAATCATTTTTATACAATTCAGGATGTATGTTTTTCATTGCCATCATCCCCACTACATATTGATCTCCAAAAAGATTATTATTCAGAACTAATTTGTTGTAATAAAATGAGGCAAATGACATCAACAAGGAAATTATCAGCAGCTGTAAAATTATTTTATAGTTTCTTTTTGTACTAATCATAGTCATAATAACTTATTATATTTTTATACACATCTTTAAATACCCTTTTCACATTTGATGGTGAATATGTTGTTTTCACGAACTCATGTGCATTCTCTGGTATTCCTTTAATATTTAATC
>CAIUQV010000021.1 GCA_903901375.1 uncultured Ignavibacteriota bacterium | reverse complement strand
GCGGTCACGATGAAAGAGAACAGACCTTGAATCAGTTACTTATTGAGATGGATGGTTTTGAACAGAACAGCGGAGTAATCATTATAGCTGCAACTAACAGACCTGATATTCTTGACCCTGCTCTCTTAAGGCCGGGAAGGTTTGACAGACAAGTCGTTGTAGACAGACCGGATGTTAAAGGACGCGAAGGTATTCTTAAAGTTCATACAAGAAAAATTCCTCTTGCGAATGATATTAAGATAGATACGATTGCTAAAGGTACTCCCGGTTTTTCCGGTGCTGACCTTGCTAACCTTGTGAATGAAGCTGCTCTGCTTGCTGCGAGAAGAAATTCAGATTCTGTTTCGATGAAAGACCTTGAGAATGCAAAAGATAAAGTGATGATGGGTACTGAAAGAAGAAGCCTGATTATTTCTGAAAAGGAAAAGAAAACTACTTCTTATCACGAGGCAGGCCATGTTCTTGTCGCAAAATATACTCCTGAGGCTGACCCGGTTCATAAGGTCACTATTATTCCTCGCGGACGTGCACTTGGTGTTACTACATATTTACCTATGGATGAGAAACACACATATTCAAAGGAATACCTCGAGGCAATGATTGCGTATGCTATGGGAGGACGTGCTGCTGAAAAACTTGTCTTTAATGAATATACAACAGGTGCAAGTAATGATATTGAAAGAGCTACTTCTCTTGCACGTAAAATGGTTTGCGAATTTGGAATGAGTGAAAAACTTGGTCCTATCACATACGGTAATAAACAGGAAGAAGTTTTCCTTGGTAAGGAACTTCATGAACATAAGAACTATAGCGAAACTACTCAGATTATTATTGATGATGAAGTTAAGAAAATCGTACAGGCAGGAATGGACAGAGCTACGAAAGTTCTCACAGACAATATGGATGTGCTTCACAGACTTTCATTAATTTTACTCGAAAGAGAGATTCTCGATTCCGATGAAATTGATAAAGTAATCAGAGGTGAAAAATTACCTCCTATTGAAAAGGAAGCAGAAAAAGTTCAGGAATCAGCTCCGGCTGCTGAAACTGAAACTGCGCAGAAGTAACTTAAATTTTATATAGCATATTTAAAAGCGGGTTATTACTCGCTTTTTTGTAATAAGTTAATTTGAAATCTAACTCAGAATACAGGTACGAAATATACAGAAAGTTGATACATCTTTTTTCAACTGTTATTCCTGTATTGTACTCTCTGACGTCCCGAGATTTTATGCTCATGTTTATAGGCTTTGGAACAGTTTTGATGATTCTTCTCGATATACTGAAGGCTTATACTTACACATTCGAGACTCTTTACACTAAAGTATTAGGTGGAATATTAAGGGACGATGAGAAAGATTTTAAGAGGAATTTGTTCACTGGCGGTACATATTATGCAATTGGAATCTTTCTGACAGTTCTTATTTTTCCTGAAGAAGTAGCAGTCTTTTCCATACTTCTTATGATATGGTGTGACACTATGGCAGCATTGATAGGTAAAAGATTTGGCAAAACTAAATTATCCGGAAATAAAACTCTTGAAGGAAGTTTTGCTTTTGTCGCCACAGGAATAATACTGGTGTTTGTACTTCAGTATGTATATCCTGAAATTAATTTCTATAAAGCAGGTTTTATAACTGTAATTATTGCTGCTGCTTTTGAACAATTAAGTTTTATTCGTCTTAATGACAATTTAAGTATACCCGTATTCTCCGGGTTTGTTTTTGTAATCATAAATAATTTTATTTGATATGGCTCTAAGATGTGGTATTGTTGGTCTGCCGAATGTTGGCAAGTCTACTCTGTTTAATGCACTGACTGAATCTCAGAATGCAGAAGCTTCTAATTATCCGTTCTGTACTATCGAACCGAATGTCGGTACTATAATCGTTCCTGATGAAAGAGTTGATGAACTCGTTAAGATTTTTAATCCAAAGAAAATTGTGCCGAGTACTATAGAATTCGTCGATATTGCTGGACTCGTTAAAGGTGCTTCGAAAGGTGAAGGACTCGGAAACCAGTTTCTGTCGCATATCAGGGAAGTTGAAGTTATTAT
Organism: uncultured Ignavibacteriota bacterium; assembly: GCA_903901375.1. Classification (GTDB taxonomy): domain Bacteria; phylum Bacteroidota; class Ignavibacteria; order Tepidaquicellales; family Tepidaquicellaceae; genus CAIKZJ01. The sequence goes on along the minus strand of CAIUQV010000021.1, from coordinate 10,702 downwards.
TCATATCGTCAGATGCTTCGATGATGATAATATTATTCACGTCAGTAATCAGGTAAACCCTGCCGATGATATTGAAATAATTGAAACTGAACTTATTCTGAAGGACCTCGATACTATCGAAAAACGTTTTGAAAAGTCAGGTAAAAGTCTCAGGGTAGGGGATAAAAGAGTGCAGAGGGAAGTCGAACTGCTAAACGGATTAAAGGAACATTTTGCCACAGGAAGACTCGCAAAGTATTACACAGAAAACCTGTCTCCCGAAGATAAACAGATTATGAGGGAAATGCAGCTGCTTACCGATAAACCAATTATCTATGTTGCTAATGTTAATGAAGATCAGGTTAACGGTAACGAATATACTAAGATTGTAGAAGCTATTGCACAGAAAGAAGGGGCTAAGTTCTTAATTCTCTCAGTGAAGATTGAATCTGAGATTGCCGCTCTCGAAACCATTGAAGAAAGAAATGAATTCCTTACAGATTTGGGACTTAAAGAATCCGGCTTGTACAGACTTATAAAGGAAAGCTACGCACAGCTTGGACTTATTACTTTCTTTACTGCGGGTGAAAAAGAAGTTCATGCCTGGACTCTCGATAAAGGACTTAAAGCACCACAGTCTGCCGGTAAAATTCATACTGATTTCGAAAAAGGATTCATAAGAGCCGAAGTAATAAAATATAAGGATATGCTTCAGTATAAATCCGAAGCTGCAGTTAAAGAAAAAGGACTGATGCGTGTAGAAGGAAAAGACTACATAGTTGAGGATGGGGATATTATGCTCTTCAGATTCAACGTATAATTTTTTGTTCTGAATTTTATTGTTGATTATTCTGCATATTAAATATAAATTATATTGTATGCGGAAAATAATCAAATATTTAACGTTACTACTAATCTTCCTCATCAGTTTTCTCTTAAAATCTGAATTATCTTTAATATACGCACAAACTAGCCTTGAAGTATTAAACAAGTCTATCGAGAATCTCCCTACTCAGAATAAAATTGATGTTATTCTGGATTCTGCAAAAAAGTATTTCAACACTGATATCTCAAAGTCTGTTTATTTTGCCGAGCTTGCTGTATCAATCATAGACAATAAAATTACTGATGAAAGCAAAGCAGATGTTTACGGTCAGGTGTCTAATTACTATTATACTCAGGGAAATTATTCCAAAGCACTCGAATATATTTTAATGGACTTAAAAATCCTAGAGAATCTTAAAGGCGACGCTAAACTCAAAATTGCCCGCTGCTGTGTAAATATCGGTGAACTCTACAGGGCTGCAACGGATTATAATAGTGCACTGCAGTATCTTGATACATCTGTTTCTCTTTATTCTGAAATGAAAAATGATGACGGATCCAAAGGTCTGTCTCATTCGTACGAAAGATTAGCCGCAGTGTATTTTGAACTTGCTTACACTAAAGATTCTTCTTTTGTTTACAAGGGAATTGACTATGCAAGTAAATCTCTGGAATTAAGCTGGAAATATGGTCTGAAAATCCGTATGATTAATAACTGGAATATTCTGGGAGCCTGTCAGATATTTCTTGCTAATTATGATAAAGCTCTCGATATATTTATGATGGCATTGAAGGAATCATATGAAGATTCTACTTATGCTGACAGAAGCAACCTGATGAATAATATTGCAAGCTGCTATTTCCATATGGGTGATTATAAGAATACTATTAAGTATGCACAGCAAAGTTACGATGAATCCAAAAAGCGTGGTGTGGCTATCTACGTCAGGGAAGCTTCTTTCTTCTTATTTATGTCGTACATTAAATTACGTGATTTTGATAAGACAATGTTTTACATAGATGAGTACAATAGAATCTCGCTGGAATTGTTCAGCCACGAGAAGAATAAAGCACTCAGTCAGCTTGAGCAAAAAAACGAGAAGGAGAAAATAGACGAAGCTTACAGGTACAAGAGAAATGAGCTTATATATATATCATCTGGCATTCTTATCATAATCATCATTCTGTTCCTTTTTATCTATCTGAGACAGAGAGCACTGAAGAAGATTAATAAAGAGCTCGAGGCTATGAACAAAACAATCACTGAACAGAAATCTGAACTTGAGGAAGTCAACGCGATTAAGAATAAATTCTTTTCAATACTTGCGCACGACCTGCGTAACCCCTTTAATGGAATACTCGGTTTCCTTAGCCTGCTTAAAAATGATTTTGATACTCTCTCAAATCAGGAAAAGAAACAGTATCTGACTTATGTGAGCTCTTCCGCAGACCAGGTGTTCAAGCTTCTTGAAAGATTGTTGCAACTGTCCAGACTCCAGGAAGGCAGATACGTTATGAATATTGAAGAGGTTAACTTAAATGAAATTGCCGGGCAGATTTATAAGCTTCAGGAAACTAATGCTGTAAATAAAAGAGTTGAACTTTTTCTTAACCTGAGCGATAACCTTTATGTGAAAGCTGATAAAATTTCTCTCGATACTGTTCTCAGAAACTTAATCGACAATGCCATAAAGTTCACATCAGCCGGAGGGAAAGTGGAAATCTATTCACGCACTCTTGAAAACTCGGTGGAAATTACAGTCTCCGATAATGGTGTAGGTATGGAAAAGGAAGATATAGAAAATGTTTTCAGAATGGATAAGAAAATAGTTTCTCTCGGTACGAATAATGAAAAGGGAACTGGCCTCGGTCTTGTTGTTTGTAAAGAACTGATTGAAAAAATGAACGGTGAAATTAAAATTCAGAGTGAGTTCGGTTCTGGTAGCAGGTTCACAATCGTTCTGCCTAAATAGCTTAATTCTCAGCTGACCCCCAGAAACTGTAATCCGTTTACTACTGCAAATGAAAACAGGTATGCCAGTCCCGAATATATAATTAACTGAAATACAGGTATCCTCCATCCTCCTGTTTCCTTCCTCGTTACTGCTATCGTGGATATACACTGTAATGCTAGCATAAAGAATACAATCAGTCCTGTTATTGTAGATGTTGTAAACAACGGCTTGCCCGACTCACCCGTTCGTGCCTGCCGCATGGCGTTTATCAGAGATTCATTCAGGTTGTCATCAGTATCCGTTATCTTGAATATTAATGCCATAGAACTTACAAATATTTCCCTTGCCGCAAACGTAGCTATCAGCGATACACCCACTCTCCAGTCAAGTCCAAGCGGTTTCATCACCGGCTCAATAATCTTGCCAAGCTCGGATGCGTATGATCCGGATATTCTCTCGGCATCTATTAGTTTATTCAACTGTTCATTCGTCATCTTATCTGAATCTTTTATCACGGGATTGTTATTCGGAAAATATGTCAGTGCCCAGAGTATCACAGAGAAAATAAGTATTGTCGGACCTGCTTTCCTGATGTACTGGTATGCATTGTCATAAGTGTTTTTAAACACATTTCCTATCTTCGGTACTCTGTATACTGGCAGCTCCATTATGAATGAAGAGTTATCCTCAACCTTGATAAATGCTTTCTGATATTTGTTTATTACACTCGAAACAACAAACGATGTTAATATCCCGAATAAGTATATTAATGATAAAATTATTCCACTCAGCAGAAATTTACCCGGCAATAGAAAAGTAAGCAGCAATCCATAAACCGGCAGCCGTGCACTGCAGCTCATCAAAGGAATTATGAAAATTGTTATTATTCTCTCTTTCTTGTTAGTGATTGTTCTCGCTGCCATTATTGCAGGAATAGCACAGGCAAACCCTGAAAGCATCGGCACGAACGACCTCCCGTTTAATCCAAGCTTTGACAATGGTTTATCTATCAGCATCGCACCACGTGCAAGGTAACCTGAATCTTCAAGCAGTCCCAGTATGAAAAATAAAATTATTATCTGCGGTAGAAATACCATCACTGCTCCTGCGCCGCCTATAATACCGCTCGATATCAAATCCGAAAGCCAGTGATGCTCGTGCCCCGTTACAATTATATCCGATAAATACCTGAACCCAGAATCTACCATCCCCATCAGCGGCGACGCTATCCAGAATATTGAAGCAAATAATATTCCCATCACAGACGCAAATATAATAATGCCCCAGTATTTGTGAAGCAGTACGCTGTCAATCTTCATCGTCAGACCGTCCGGTCTGTTCAGTCTGTTTGTTCCACCTTTTATCTGTAGCGAAAGATTCGCATTCTCAAGCTCAGATTCCTTCACGGTTACTTGAATCAGAACTTTTCTCTCAATCTCCTCTATATCTTTGTAAATTGAAATAATGTTCTCTTCCAGAAATTCTTTCTTCACTATTTCGGAAGCGCTGTCCTCTGCCAGCACTGATTTAATCTCGCTTATCAGCTCTATTATTCCTGTACCCGTTCTCGGATCCGTCTTGATTACTTTACATCCAAGTATATCTGAAAGTTTTCCCGCATTAACTGTCAGTTTCTTGTCTTCAAGTATATCGTTCATCGTAAGCGCAACAATCACTTTAAACCCGCATTCCAGTAACTGTCTTGCAAGTAGCAAATGTCTTGAAAACTGTGATGCATCTATAGTTACAACGAGTACAGAGGGTTTACCGTATTTAGGATGTTCAAAAAGATTCTCTACCGTTACACGCTCATCCGGTGAATTCGGAACCATACTCACTATACCGGGGGAGTCCATCAGATTTCCTTCCACGTCAAAATGATTCAGGAATCGTGTTATGGAATATTCTATCGTCGCACCTGGATAATTTACAGTCTTGTATTTCTTTCCGCTTAGAAAATTAAAGAGAGTTGTCTTGCCTGAATTGGGAGGTCCTACTAATGTGATTAATGGTTCTTTCCTTGGGGACATAAAATTTATAACATTACTTCAATACACTTTGCATCGTTCCTGCGAATAGCAATCAGAGCGCCCCTCAGCGATACTGCCAGCGGGTCATTGAAAATCGATTTGTTTATTATCTCTATCTCCTGTCCGGGTGTGAATCCATATTCTATAACCCTGAATGAAGAAGGATGCGATAAATCAATTCTCTTTATCGTCGCTCTTTGCCCTGAATCTAAATCTGCTATTGTCATTAATTCTTATTTAGACTAAATCTAAATAAGATAATATGCATTTTCAAGTCAAAGAAGCCCGTATAAAACAAAAACCCGCTCATTGAACGGGTTTCTTACACTTTTATCTTTTGGTTTCTCTATTTTTCCGGATTATTCAGTTTTTCTAATCCTTCATCCCGTTTATTCCTGAAAAGCATCAGAAATACAAACCCTGTAAGTATCATTCCTATCGATATAAGCTGTGCCTGTGTGAATATAAAAATTACTTTCGGGTTTAACCTGATGAATTCAACTATTAATCTCTCCGACCCGCTGAATATCAGGTATATGAAAAACATCTGTCCGTAGTATTTCATCTTTTTTCTCATTGCCATCAGTACGAAGAATATAATCACTGCTGCCGCAAGTTCATACAATGGCGTTGGATGAACCAGAACTCCTGCATGTGTCGGAACTATTCCTTTCACGTAACTGTATCCCAGAAATTCAAAAGGTGTGTTGTTCACGGGCAATCCGTAACAGCCGTCTCCCGAAAGATGACACCCAACTCTTGCAATCCCGTAACTCAGCATTGTTGCAGGTGCCATAGCATCTATAATCTGAAGTATTCTTAATTTCTTATACCTGCAATAAACATAAATCATTATAAAAGCTATTATTAAACCGCCGTAGAACGTTAATCCCGAAGGCGAAAATAAAGTATCAGCCGTGAAGTAAGATAAGAATGCACCACCCTGACCAAAATTCCATTCTTCAATTATATAAAATAGTTTTGAACCGACTAATCCGCCGATTATTGCCAGAAATGTTATTGCTACTCCTATGTTCTCGTCAAGCTTCACTCTCTTCAGCTCTCTTGAAAATAAAGTACTTCCGATTAAAAACGCTATTCCAAGCATCAGTCCGTAACTGTGAACTGTCACAGGTCCTAATTTAAATAAGTCTGGATACATTATACCTCTATCTTTAAGAATTTTTTTACAGGCTCTTTCGTAAGCTTTATGCCCGTTTTGGATATTTTCAGTTTAAATAAATTTTTATCTACATCAAGTTTTACAAGCTTCAAATTATACTCAATGTTCTTGTAACCATACAATCTGTATTCATATACCGCATTGCCCGATTTTGCTATCGATATCACAGGCGCTGATAGTCCTTCAATAATAAATTCAATGTGCTTGTTATCAAGGTCTATCTTAGGTGTAACGTTTATTTTGTATATAAAACTCCTGAATATCTTTGTTGTTATCAAAGTAAAATTTAGATAATCAGCTTCCTTTATCCTGTCGTATGCTTTTGTAATATGAAGCTCATATTCATACTTGAGCTTCTCGGGTCTGACTTGTTTAGTCCTCATTTATTAATTAAAGTTGTAATTAGTTATTTCATCAAGTTTTATTCCGCTTTCCGAACCGTCATTCATCCTCTTGATTTTCACTTCATTCGTCTTTATTTCATCTTCACCGATTACTGCTACATACTTTGCTTTGTACTTATTCGCTTCTTTCATCTGCGACTTTACGCTTCTGTTCAGCAAATCCAGCTCGCAGTATATTCCGTTTTCTCTCAGTCTGTAAGATATCTCCACTGCTTTTTTCCTCGCTTCGTCTCCCGATGTTACGATGTATAACTGCGGACTCTGCTCTTCCGGAAATTCATACGTGCTCGCTTCAAGCACCAGCGTCAGTCTTTCAATCCCGCACGCAAACCCAATCGCCGGAGTAGGTTTGCCGTCAAGCTGCTCTATTAATTTGTCGTACCTTCCGCCGCCAAGTACTGCATTCTGTGCTCCCAGCGAATCTGAAACTATTTCAAAAGTTGTTGACGTGTAGTAATCCAGTCCTCTTACAAGTTTGTAATCTGTTACGTAGTCTATACCGAGTGATTTCAGTCCGTTAAGTACATTCTCAAAATGCTGTTTGTTCTCATTCCCTAAATATTCGTTTATCACAGGCGCATTCTCAAGTATCTTTATATCGTTCGGATTCTTTGAATCGAGTATCCTCAGCGGATTCTTCTCCAGCCTGCGTTTGCTGTCCTCGGATAAATCAACTGAATATTTTAAAAGATAATCTTTTAAATCCTTAATGTATTCAGCACGCTCTTCAAGGTTTCCTATGTTGTTTATCTTTATCTTTAAATCATTCAGCCCGAAACTCTTCAGGAAAAACACACCGAGCGAAATTAATTCCACGTCTGCAATATATTCATTGCTTCCTATTACTTCCGCACCGAACTGCGAAAACTCTCTGTATCGTCCGGCCTGCGGTCTTTCGTGCCTGTACATATTCGAAATGTAATACAGCTTAGTAACAGGTGCTACGTTGTAAAGACTGTTCTCAATGTATGAACGTATTACCGGTGCCGTCATTTCAGGCTTCAGTGTAAATTCAGAATCGTGAAATGAATACATTTCCTTCGATACTATGTCCGTCTCTTCACCTATACCTCTTTTGAATAGCTCTGTCTTCTCAAATGTCGGAGTCCGTATCTCTTTGTAGTTGAAAAGTGAAGCAATTTCTCTTAGCCTCTTCTCTATGTGCTGACGTTTAAACGCATCATCAGGCAAAAAATCAAGTGTTCCTTTTGGTTTCGATATCATATTATTTTAATAACAAAAAAGGTACTCATTTGTTTAAAAATTAAAAAGGTAAAAGCATCATGCTTTATAAAAGTCCTCTACTTATAAATCAATCAGTGTCAATCAGTTTCTTCCACCTTTTATAAGTGTTTGCTCTTTCTCTTAGCCTGGAAAAATCTTTAATCAGTGCAAATCAGTTTCAATCAGCTCTTATCTGTGTTCGCTTTTTCTCTTTACCTAAAAACATCTCTATCCGCGTTCGCCCTTTCTCTTGCTCTTAGCCTGAAAAATATCTCTATCAGTGTTCATCAGCATCTTTCAGCATTTATCAGTGTGCGCTCTTTCTGTTGCTCTTTGCCTAAAAACATCTTTATCTGTGATTATCCGTTCAATCAGTGAAAATCAGCGTTCCATTCTTTTATAAAATAAGTTTCAATCAGCTCTTGTGCGTTCTCCCCTCACTATATATACTATTTTTTCCCCCGTTTTTGCCATCCACTCTCATTTTCCATTCACTCCACGTTTTTTTATATTCCTTATCTTGGTCTCTCCTTGCGCTCTCCTTGGTCTCTGCTTGGTCTCAGGTTACTCTTCCTGATTTCTACTAAAATTCCTCCGCCATATAGGGATTAAATTTCGAATTTAACTTAATTTGTCTTATAAGTATATTATAAGATACAAAATTAATCAAATCTCATTATTATGGATAATTTTTTTGCAACAGATATTTTCAGGAACCGTCATATTGGTCCAAGAGAAAACGATCTTAACGTAATGCTCAAAGTTATTAAAGCAGATTCACTCGATAAACTCATTGACGAAACAATTCCCTCAAACATCAGACTCGAAAAACCTTTAAACCTTGATAAACCTTTATCGGAATTCGAGTTACTCAATAAACTAAAATCCATCGCTTCTAAAAACAAGTTGTTTAAAAGTTATATCGGTATGGGGTATTATAATACCATCCTTCCTTCTGTCATACAGAGAAATATTTTCGAGAATCCGGGCTGGTACACTCAGTACACTCCGTATCAGGCTGAAATTTCCCAGGGTCGCCTCGAAGCACTCCTGAATTTCCAGACTATGGTTACCGACCTTACAGGTCTTGCCGTTGCAAACGCATCCCTGCTAGACGAAGCTACTGCAGCTTCCGAAGCAATGCTTATGACAAAGTCACTACGCAAAGGTCCAAAAGCAAACGCAAATACTTTCTTCGTTTCAGAAGAGTGTTTTCCGCAGACAATCGACGTAGTTAAAACACGCGCAATTCCTCTCGGTATAAACGTTGTCGTTGGAGACCATAAAACTCTCGACTTAACAGACGATATCTTTGCAGTACTCGTTCAGTATCCTGCATCCGAAGGTCAGATTTATGATTACACAGAATTCTTCGCAAATGCTAAATCAAAAAATATATTCACCATCGTTGCAGCAGACATTCTCAGTCTTGCAATTTTAAAACCGCCTTCTGAATTCGGTGCCGATATCGCAGTAGGTTCCACTCAGCGTTTCGGTATCCCTATGGGATTCGGCGGACCGCACGCAGCATATTTCGCAACACGCGATGAATACAAGAGACAGATTCCCGGTAGAATTATCGGCGTCACTATCGATGCCCATAATAACAAAGCATACCGTATGGCTCTCCAGACAAGGGAACAGCATATCAAACGCGAAAAGGCTACCAGCAATATCTGTACTTCACAGGTGCTCCTCGCTATTATGGCAGGTATGTATGCTGTTTATCACGGTCCCGATGGCATTAAAAAGATTTCAAACAATGCTCACAAGTCTGCTATGCTCTTAAGCGAATTGCTTAAGTCAGTGGGCTATAAACAATCAAACACTCAGTACTTCGATACTTTAAAGATAGAACTCGATAACACAAAAATTGATGCGATTAAACATAAAGCTGAATCCAAATGCATTAACTTCAGGTACGGAAACGGTTTCATCGGAATTTCTCTCGATGAAACTACAAGCCTTGCTGACCTTGCAAACATTATGTCCGTTTTCAGCGAAGGTATCACTGCTGAAAAAGTAATGGAATCTGTCAGGAAAGATATTAATGATTCTATCAGCAAAGATATTTACCGCAATGGTAATATCCTCTCCCATCCTGTATTCAGCAGATACCATTCCGAAACTGAAATGATGAGATATTTAAAGTCTCTCGAAAACAAAGACCTGTCACTCACTGGTTCTATGATTCCACTCGGTTCCTGTACTATGAAACTTAACGCAGCAACTGAAATGTTTGGAGTCACTTATCCCGAATTTGCAAACATTCATCCGTTCGTTCCTCTTAATCAGGTAAACGGATACACTGAACTGATAAGCGAACTCGGCAAAGACCTTTGCGAAATCACAGGCTTTGCAGGAATTTCATTCCAGCCAAACTCTGGTGCTCAGGGTGAATACACAGGTTTAATGGTTATCCGTCAGTACCACGTGAAAAGGGGAGACACACACAGAAACATCGCCCTCATCCCAAGCTCCGCACACGGCACAAACCCAGCCAGCGCTGTTATGGCTGGTATGAAAGTTGTCGTCGTCGCCTGCGATGATCACGGTAACATCGATATGAATGACCTTAAAAAGAAAGCAGAAGAACACAAAGATAATCTTTCCTGTATTATGGTTACTTATCCGTCAACTCACGGAGTTTTCGAAGAGTCAATCATCGAACTCTGCGAAGTTATCCATAAATTCGGCGGACAGGTTTATATGGACGGTGCAAATATGAATGCTCAGGTCGGCTTAACGAGTCCGGGTAAAATCGGTGCAGACGTTTGCCATCTCAACCTTCATAAAACATTCACCATTCCTCATGGTGGCGGCGGACCGGGCGTAGGACCTATCGCTGTAGCAAAACACCTCGTCGAATATTTACCGTCGCATCCTGTCGTTAAAATCGGCGGTGAGAATTCCATATCAGCAGTCTCTGCCGCTCCGTACGGCTCCGCAGGCATTCTTGTCATTCCTTTTGCATACATTAAAATGATGGGAAGTGCTGGTTTAGCAGAAGCAACAAAGTATGCTATACTCGAAGCAAACTACGTGAAAGACAGACTTAGCGCACATTACAAAGTACTTTATACAGGTATAAAGGGACGCGTC
>CAIUQV010000020.1 GCA_903901375.1 uncultured Ignavibacteriota bacterium | reverse complement strand
CGACTGCCTGTCCGTGTTCAACGCGTATAGCTATTGCAGGACATTCTCTAATGCAGGAGTAACACCTTTTGCACAAATACGGTATTGTTTCAACAGTGCCGTACATTATTTCTTTCTGCTATGATAATGTGTATGCAGAATTTCATGAGCCTTATGACTGTTTGGTTCGATGAAGAATTCCTTATACAAAGTTTTTACTGATTCATTCTCGTGAGACTTCCTGAAAATCATCTTCGAGTCAATTTCATAGAGTGCCTTGATACGTTTGATAACCTTTTCAGGTTTTTGGTGTATAGGTTGTCCTCCGCCGTTAATACAGCCGCCAGGGCAAGCCATGACTTCTATGAAATGATATTTGCAGGTTCCCTGTTCGACTTCATCCAGTACTTTTGCAACGTTGCCAATTCCATTAACAACTGCGAAATTGAAATCACTTCCGTTTATGTTTACGGTAAGTTCTTTAATGCCGTCGAATCCGCGAATCTGCTCGAACTCAAGTGTTTCGAGTTCTTTACCAGTAAGTGTGTTGTAGGCTGTTCTGATGGCTGCTTCCATTACACCGCCTGATGTTCCGAAAATAATAGCAGCTCCGGTAGATTCACCTAATGGGTTATCGAATTCAGTTTCCGGTAAGTCACAGAAATCAATTCCTGCCATATTAAAATAACGGACGAGTTCTCTTGTTGTTAAAACTGCATCGACGTCGGGCATATGTTCTTCGGAAAGTTCAGCTCTGCTTGACTCAAATTTCTTTACAGTGCAGGGCATTATCGAGACAACGAATATATCTTTAGGGTCTACTCCGATTTTCTTTGCGTAATAGGTCTTTAAAACAGCACCTTCCATCTCATGAGGAGATTTGCAGGTGGAAACGTGGTCGAGTAGTGCCGGTCTGTTGTGTTCAATGTACTTTACCCATCCCGGGCAGCAGCTTGTGAACATAGGAAGAGTTTTGTTGTTTGTGATTCTGTTCACAAGTTCAGTAGTTTCTTCCATAATTGTTAAGTCAGCAGCAAAGTTTGTGTCGAATACACGTTTGAAACCGAGACGTTTAAGGCCGGTAACGAGTTGTCCGGTAACGTCAGTTCCGAGCGGCATATTGAATTCTTCGCCAAGTGATGCACGGACTGCCGGAGCAATTTGTGCAACGACAAACTTCTTCTTATTACCAAGGGCATTGGCAACGTCTTTTGTCTGGCTTCTTTCTCTGAGTGCTGCAGTCGGGCAAACTAAGATACACTGACCGCAAAGTATGCAGTCACTGATATTTAAACCTTTATTGTAAGGTGTAGTAACAATGCTCTGGAATCCGCGTTTAGTGAAATCGATAGCACCGACCTGCTGAACTTCGTTACATACTCTTACGCATCTTCCGCAGAGAATACATTTTGCAGGGTCGCGTTCCATAGAAGGACTGGAGATATCAATAGCGTGGTCTTTTGCTTCACCGGAATACCTGTGTTCACGTACACCATACTGAGCCGATAAATCCTGAAGTTCACAGTTTTTATTCCTGACGCAGATTAAGCAATCCTGCGGATGGTTTTCTATTAATAATTCAACGATTGTTTTGCGTGCTCTTCTGACTCTTGAAGAGTTAGTATCGACAACCATACCTTCATAAACAGGATAAGCACAGCTTGGAATTAATCCTCTCTGACCTTCAACTTCCACAGAACAAATTCTGCAGGCACCTGTAGGGAAGAGGTTTTTTATGTGGCAAAGAGTAGGAATTGCTATACCTGCAGATTTTGCTGCGTCAAGTATAGTCATTCCATCTTCTGCGTTTACTTTGATGTTATTTATTGTTAGTTCTACCATATAGTTAAAATCGAATTTTAATTTAATAATAATTACGAGACAAGCACTGCCTCAAATTTACAATTATCAATACACATACCGCATTTAATACATTTATCTTCAATAATATAGTGTGCCTGTCCTTTATCACCTACGATTGCTTCAACCGGGCACTTACGTGCGCAGAGTCCGCAGCCTTCGCATTCATCATTATTGATAGTGAATAAAAGTAATTCTTTGCATACACCAGCTGTACATTTTCTGTCGTACAGATGTTCTTCGTATTCATCCCTGAAATACCTTAGTCCTGAAAGCACAGGGTTAGGAGCGGACTGTCCAAGACCACAGAGGGATGTATCTTTTATAACGTCTGCAAGTCTGTTCAGGTGAATAATTCCCTTGAAACGCTGAAGCTGTTCAAGTTTGTTTTTGGTATTCTTGTATGACTGAGGAATCTTTTCGATAATTTCGAGCATCCTCTTTGTACCTTCGCGGCAAGGAACACATTTACCACAGGATTCATTCTGAATAAAGGTTAAGAAGAATTTCGCAACATCAACAATACAGGTAGTTTCATCCATTACAACGAATCCGCCAGAACCCATCATTGCTCCGACAGTCTTGAGCGATTCGTAATCCACTTTTGTATCGAGAACTTCTTCGGGTAAACAACCGCCTGAAGGTCCGCCGATTTGTACTGCCTTGAATTTCTTGTTGTCGGGGCATCCTCCGCCGATTTTGAAAACAACGTCGCGGAGAGTAACACCCATAGGTATTTCCACGAGACCTGTATTAGTAATCTTACCGCTGAGGGCGAATACTTTTGTGCCTTTGCTTGTTTCTGTTCCGATAGAAGCATACCAGTCAGCACCGCGTTTGAATACCTGCGGTACGTTTGCGAATGTTTCTACATTATTAATAACTGTCGGTTTGTTCCATAAGCCGGACACTGCAGGATATGGAGGACGAGGCTTAGGCATTCCGCGCTTTCCTTCGATTGAAGCTATGAGTGCAGTTTCTTCACCACAGACGAAAGCACCTGCACCTTTTTTAATCTTAAGGTTAAAAGTGAATCCGCTGTTGAGAATGTTTTCGCCAAGCAGTCCGTATTTCTTGCAGGTGTCGATTGTCTTTTCGAGTCTTTCGATTGCAAGAGGATATTCAGCGCGGCAATAGATGTATCCGAGTGAAGCACCAATTGCGTATCCGCCGATAAGCATACCTTCGACAACTTTGTAAGGGTCGCTTTCAAGTACTGACCTGTCCATAAACGCACCGGGGTCGCCTTCGTCGGCATTACATATAATGTATTTCTTGTCCGATTTTTGTTTTAAAGCAAATTCCCATTTCTTTCCTGTAGGGAAACCGCCGCCGCCACGGCCTCTGAGACCGCTTGCGAGTACATCTTTAACAACTTCATCGGGTTTCATCAAACTCAGGACTTTATCAAGAGCTTTGAAACCGCCGTTTGCTATGTATGCGTCGATTGAAGTAGGATTAACAACTCCGCAGTTTTCAAGAACGACTTTTAACTGATGTTTGAAGAAAGGAGTTTCGTTTATGTTAGTGACTTCGCCTTTTGTCTTGCCGTAGGTTCCGAGGAAGTTTTCTTTGTAAATATCTTTTTCAACGAGAACTTTCTTTATAAGTTTGGAAACCATTTT
>CAIUQV010000019.1 GCA_903901375.1 uncultured Ignavibacteriota bacterium | reverse complement strand
AGTATTTCGTTGTTTAAAACTTTCTTGTTTATAATACTAAATTCTTTATTGATTGACTCGTTGTTAAAAAACTCTGAGAGCAGTCTGTCCTCAATCATTTTATTCATCCATTCGATTGACTGAGTTTTTCTTCTTTCATCAAAGATACCGTTTGCTTTAGTAACTTCTCTGAATTTTTCCACAACTTCCCAGAATTCTTTTACACCTTCGCCCGTCAATGCCGAACAGGTATGCGCTTCTGTCTGCCATCCTTTTGTAGCGGGCTGAATGTAATGCAGTGCCATAGAAAAATCAGACTTTGCAAGCAGTGCTTTTGGTTTGTTGTCTCCGTCGGCTTTGTTTATTAATAAAGAATCTGCAAGTTCAATAACACCTTTTTTGATGCCCTGCAATTCATCGCCTGCGCCTGCAATCATCACAAGCAGAAAGAAATCAACCATTGAACGGACAGTAGTCTCGCTTTGTCCTACTCCAACGGTTTCAATCAGAATTGTATCGTATCCTGCGGCTTCGCAAACAAGCATAGTTTCTCTTGTCTTTCTTGCAACTCCGCCGAGAGTCCCGCTTGAAGGCGACGGACGGATAAAGCAGTTTTCTTCTCGGGAAAGTTTTTCCATTCTTGTTTTATCGCCGAGTATGCTTCCTTTTGTTACAGTGCTTGAAGGGTCTATAGCAAGTACGGCAACTTTGTGCCCCTGGCTTATCAGATAAACACCGAGTGTTTCAATCAGCGAACTTTTACCCGCACCCGGAAAACCTGTGATACCTATCCGTAATGATTTACCGGTGTTTGGTAAAATCTGTTTTAATACTTTCTGTGCAGTATCGTTATGCACGGGAGAATTGCTTTCTATTAACGTGATAGTTCTGGCAAGAATAGTTCTGTCGTTCTTTAAAACACCGTTTACGTAATCGTCAATATTCAGGTCCTGCCTTTTCTTGCCGGACTTTTGTTTCCTGACGACATTATCCATATCCACACCCTTCACAACCTTTGTTGCAAAAGCTTCGCCGGCATCTTCCGGTACCCAGTCGGGTTTATATGATTTATTTTTCTTTGCCATTTATACAATATTGGAAAATAATGTAATACCTTAAAGGAAAAAATGTATGCAACCGATATATACGTTTTAGCGTTAGAAGATATGCAGTTTATTTTTAAAAAGAAGTTAACTATATTTTAATAAACTAAATTAACCAAAATGAAGAAAATATTAATACTACTTTTATTCGTAATGATTTCGGGCTCATTATTTGCCCAGTGGTCATCAAATCCTGCCGTTAATCTGACAGTGTGCGATACAACAGGCGAGCAGTTATTGCCCAAAATTGCAGTAACGTCGGACGGTGGATGTTACATCGGCTGGTTCGATTCAAGAAGCGGAGGCTATGCAGTTTATTTACAAAAGCTGAATTCACTCGGAGTGAAACAGTTTCCTGCTGGGGGACTTTTAATCAGTAATAATCCGCAGAGTTCTTCTCTCGTTGACTGGGATTTAGCCGTTGACGATAGTAACTGCTGCGTTCTTGCATTTACTGATACAAGAGCAGGGTCTTCTATCAATCCGTATGCATACAGAATTAGTCCGACGGGTCAGTTCCTCTGGGGTGCAAACGGAATTGCTTTGACAGATTCAATAAATGTTTATCAGGCAAACCCGAAAGTTATCTGTACTTCAGACGGGAATGTTATTATCCCATGGCAGTACAATAATAAGATTGGTGTTCAGAAAATTAATAAGGCAGGTACTAAAGTCTGGGGTAATGTACCATTGATGGTTATCGGTAATACTACGATAAATGAAAAGTTTAATTATCCCTGCGGTGTGAAATCTGATAACGGCAGTTTTATTCTTTACTGGATTGGTTACACAGGTTCATTCATCAGTCCTGCTAACTTTAAACTTTATACTCAGAAATATTCTGCAGCCGGAACAGGACAATGGGGAAGCCCGCAGGATACTATCTGGAATCAGGGCAGTGCACAGGGTACATATCAGCCTTCGATTTATCCCGATGGTAATAACGGTGCAATCTATGTATGGCAGAGTTATATAACAGGTCCTACAGTCTGTTACGTTCAGAGGAAAAATTCTTCAGGCGTCATTCAGTTTCCTGTAAACGGTTCGGCTGTTACTAATACCGGTGCAACGATGCTGAATTTTGCACCTGCTGCATCATATATGCCTTCAACTGGTGAGACCTTTGTTTTCTGGCAGAGAAAAAATTCGTTGCAGTCTGTGATAGGTGTTTACGGACAAAAGTTTTCTGCAACCGGTACAAGATTGTGGGCTGATTCAGGACTTGTTGTGAAACCTCTTGACGGAAATTCTTTTGCAAGTCTTTCTACTTTCACGAAAGATACAAGCGTTATGGGTTACTATATGGAAATAGTCACTTCAGGTAATACCGGTCTGGCAAAGGCATTCAGGCTGAACAGAGACGGTGCATTGCAATGGGGCGGAAGTATTTTAACGCCGGGCGCATACGTCAGCAGTAAGGGCAGAATGAGCACAGCGATTAATGCAAACGGAATGTCTATCCTTGCATTCCAGGATAACAGAGTTGATGGAGGGATTTATGCACAGAATATTAATTTCAACGGTACATTCGGCGGACCGACAGGAATTACAAACCTTGGCGGAATAACACCAGAGAAGTATTCATTATCGCAGAATTATCCGAATCCGTTTAACCCCGTAACAAAAATTAAATTTGAAGTAGCAAAGAACACACTGGTAAGTATAAAAGTGTTTGATATTCTTGGCCGTGAAGTAAGTACACTCGTAAACGGGAATATGACTGCAGGCACTTATGAAGTTACATTAAACGCGAGTGAACTTTCCAGCGGAGTATACTTCTACAAAATGACAAGCGGCGATTTCACAGGTATCAGAAAATTAATGCTATTAAAATAATTGAAGTTTAATTTCTAAAATAATTTTGTATTTTCTATTACGATATTGACGTGTCGTAAAGCATTCATCCAAAGAAGTGTTGTGGAGTTCCTCCCAACACTTCTTCTTTTTTCTGAAAGATTGATTAGTTTAGCTCTTTTTCGTATTTGATTTCACAAATAGATTTGTTCTAAACACATTAATATGTGCAAATTATAAAGGATTGT
>CAIUQV010000018.1 GCA_903901375.1 uncultured Ignavibacteriota bacterium | reverse complement strand
CTGTACTGGCAGGACTGTTATTAACATTGCTTGCTTTGTATATTTCTTCCTGTGATTCTAAAACAGGAATTACAAGCTACACTCCTCCGCCACCACCGCCCAAAGACACAAACATATACGGCACCGGTAACGGAAAGATTACTTTTTTCAGAACTGAACAGATACAGGGCCCCGTTATTATTAAAGTATCAACTTATCAGCTTACTGATTCTGTCGTCTGGCAGGTAACCCCTAACTGCGACTCAAACATTGCTCTTTCAAAAATTCTTAAAGCAGGAAATTATAAAGTGTCTATCGAAGGAGCAGTATTCCTGTGTAATTACGATGTTACTGTCGAAGAAAAGAAATGTAAACTGCTGAATTATACTAATTGCAATAATGGTTACGTCGGCTGCTACTCCGTTAACGGTACCTGGCTTAGAACTGCAGATGGTCCCTGCCCGAACTGTGCCGGCTTGAAGATTCAGTTCACTGACGGAATAGGCGAAGTGATTTACACGCCCCAGGGATGTAGGTTTCCGCTTGGCGATATCAAGTGGAAAGAATTTAATCTTTCTAACTGCACAATACTCGATATTGCAAGAGACCAGTACGGCGGCTCGCCGGAATATCAGCAGGCTAATCTGATTTTTTACAGCAAGGATTCTTTATCCATAAACGGACCTTCGGGTGTTATACCTTATTCACGAATTGCAAATACTAATGTCAAAATTCATAAAAAACATATTACTCCTGTCGTGCCTCACGCTGATATTGATAAGTCAGCAAGGCTGCAAGTTGAACGATGAATACGTTGAAGACCCTGTAATTCCTGATGTCGGAACGGGTATGTGGTATGTAGGTCAGGTTAATACAGGCGGCAATGCTGTTTACGTTAAAGGGAAAATCGTAAACGGTATTCAGTATGCATTCGTAGCTAATGGTTCTGCAGGTCTTTCAATAGTGAATATCTCCAGTGCCTCTTCACCTGCGGTTGTCTCTTCTTTTCAAACTAATGGTTTTGCAAGGGAAGTGTTAGTCGATACTGTTAACAGTGCATATTATGCATTTGTCTCAGACTCTGTTAAAGGGCTCTATATTCTGAATGTTTCAAACCCAAATTCCATTTCTACCGATACTCTTATTTCCTACTCAGGAGTAAATTCTGTCTGCAGAAAAAATAACTATCTATTTGCTGCTCTTTCAAACGGAAATGTTAAAGTTATTAATATTTCTACACTGCCAGCTACTGTTACTGAGGTCGCATCATTCACAACTGCAAACATTGTTAACCATATAGAAATCAGCGGAAACACTGCATTCCTCGTTGAGAACATAACAGGTCTTGAGATTGTGAATATCACCAACCCGGAAATTCCTGTTCAGTATTCCGTGTTTCATTCTCCGGGAAACTGTTATGATGTTAAAATAGCAGAACATCTTGCATATGTAGCAGACGGAAATACCGGTATCAGCGTTATCAGTGTTTCAAACCCGTCACAGCCGTATTTTATTAGCACAAAGAATACCGAAACAAACGTTAGGTTTATAGATTATTCTCCGAACTTTCTCTTCACTGGCGAAGGTGGCTCGGGAGTTGAAGTTCTTAATGTGTTTAATACTGTAGCTCCCGAATACGTCGGCTATTACGAACCGGGAGGCTACTGCAATTCTGTTCATTACTTTAAAGCAAAAGTCCTTGTTGCTAATGGTACTGCAGGTCTGCTGATTCTCAGATTCTAAACAATATTATAGCATTCATACTTCTTTTGAATTATTTGTCAATCCTGCTTTGCTAAGACATTTTACTTAAGTATCTGATTCTTCTGTCTCTTAAATAATTTTGCTTATCTTGGTCTCTACTTGGCCTGTAATTAGTATCTAATTGGTATCAAATTAGTATCAAACATCTATATGCTTTTTTGAATTTTCTGTCACACCGTAAATTGTAGTTTGCTGACTATTCTTTCATCATATAAGTAAGCACTCTGCCGTCAAGCATATCTTCTGAATATGTCAGAAAACCTTTTGCTGCTATCATATCTATCAGTGGTGCTGGTGTAAACGGAGTTACAAGCAGGTATATTTCGCCGTTCTTCAGCTTTGCTGTTTCTTGTCCCACTTTGTTTACTGGATGTACTCCCGCCTCAAGGTCTTCTCTCGCATCGTAGAATATTTTTATCCTGCTCTCATCTATCCACGACGGTTTCCCGCCTTCTGTGTTTTTCTCTGCTGCTAAATCGGTGTTTCCTTGTCCCACTTCCGATCTCAATTTATTAATCATATCTGCAATGCTCACTTTGCCAACTATCGCCGCTTGTTTTAGCGTAGTTACTTTTGCAATGGTCTTTCTGAGCAATGGATTTTTCAGTTTAACAAATACTGGTGCTATCTCTATCAGTTTTTCTTCAAGCTGTGGGTATGCTTCCAGCAGTTCTGATACTTTCATGTCTGGTTTTATAAGTATATCATTTGTCATATGTAAGTAATCTCCTTTCTCCTTCTGTCTTTTTTAGTTCTGCAATGTCCTGCGTTATTT
>CAIUQV010000017.1 GCA_903901375.1 uncultured Ignavibacteriota bacterium | reverse complement strand
CCTGTTTACATTAAAGGAAAGTTTTACGATGCGACAATTGCATACAACCCGGAACAGGCAAGAGCAAACGTTAGAAAGATTTCTGCCAAATGGGGATTCCCGATAATTGTACAGGAAAATATTGCCGGCTCAGAAGTGAATGTTGTAGCGCTTGGTGATGGAGAAGGAACGACTGTGGGTGCGGTTGCAATGAGAAAACTTTATATCACAGACAAAGGCAAAGCATGGGCGGGGATTACGATTGCCGATGAGAAGCTTATAGAAATGACTGATAGTATAATAAGCCAGACAAAATGGCGCGGTGGTATGGAACTTGAAGTGATGAAGACACCCGAGAACGAATATTATTTAATTGAAATAAATCCACGGCTTCCTGCATGGGTGTACTTATCCGTAGGCGCCGGACAAAACCTGCCGGAGGCACTTGTAAAGCTTGCATTGGGCGACCACGTAAGGCCCTTTGACAAATACGAAGTAGGAAAACTTTTTATAAGGTATTCATACGATTTGATTACCGATATAAACGAATTTGAAAAACTATCTCTTTATGCAGAACTTTAAAAAGAATAACAATATGGTAAAAGAAAATTTTGAAAGACCTATAATTAAAAAACTGAACATTGGAATATCTTCCAAGTTTGGAATGAAAACAGAATTCGAGCCAATTACACATCTTGACGGTGTTGCGGTCAAAGAACTTGTAAAAGAACACGGTTCGCCTTTATACGTGATTTCAGAGAAAACTATTCGCAAGACGTATGCAGAAGCAAAACGTGCGTTTGAAACGAGATATCCAAAGGTACAATTTGCCTGGTCGTATAAAACAAATTACATAGATGCCGTGTGCAATGTTTTTCATCAGGAAGGTTCCTGGGCAGAGGTTGTTTCAAGGTTTGAATATGATAAAGCTATATCAAACGGTGTACCGGGAAATAAAATTATTTTTAACGGTCCTGATAAAACTGAAGACGATTTACACACAGCGATTGAAAACAATTCATACATTCACATTGATCATTTTGATGAGCTGTATATGCTTATTGAAATAGCGGATAAACACAAGAACAAACCAAAAGTTGCAATCAGGGTAAATATGGATACGGGAATTTATCCTATGTGGGACAGGTTTGGATTTAATTATGAAAACGGCGAAGCATGGGAAGCACTGAACAGAATAATGTTAAGCAAGAAATTTGATTTAGCGGGAATACACTGTCACATAGGGACATTTATGCTGACAACCAACTCGTATGCAATTGCAGCATCCAAACTTGCAGACCTTGCAATTAATTTAAAAAGAAAATTTAATCATAGTATTTCATACCTTGACTTAGGAGGCGGGTTTGCGTCAAAAAATACTTTGAAGGGTTCATATTTATTGGGAATAGACACATCTCCATCGTTTGACGATTATGCAGAAGCAATAACTACTACATTAATTAATTCGCAGATAGAACCCGAGAACCTGCCGGTTCTTATACTTGAAACAGGTAGAGCTTTAATAGATGATGCAGGTAGTTTAGTAGGATCGGTGATTGCCAACAAAAAACTATCTGACGGACGAAGAACAACAATTTTAGATATAGGGGTAAACTTGCTATTTACTGCGTTCTGGTACGAACACAAAATTACTCCTGCACAGGATTTCTCGCAGCACACAGAAGTAACGAGTGTTTACGGACCGCTTTGTATGAATATAGACCAAATAAGAGAGTCGGTCAATTTACCACCAATGAAGAGAGGTGACAACGTTGTTATCAGCAGGATTGGAGCATACAATATGACACAATGGATGCAGTTCATAACATTAAGGCCAAGAGTGGTTATGGTTGACACCAAACAAAAGGTTCACGTAATCAGAGACAACGAAACAAACAGTGCAATAACAAATTTAGAAAAAATTCCTGAACATTTGAAATTAAACAAATAAAGGCGATTGAAATCAAAAGGGTTAATATCGAGTACACTTAACAGCTATTCCGTAATTTTCTTTTCGGATAAAATTGTTTTTTCGGTTTTACTTTTGCTGGTATCCTTTTTTGATATTTTCTCTGGGCTTTGCGGACTGGTTGCTGTTATCACAACAAATCTTGCAGCTGAATTTCTTGGGTTTGATAAATACAAAATTCAAAATGGGTTTTATGGGTTTAACTCATTGCTTCTTGGAGTTGGAATTGGTCTGCACATGGAAATAAGCTGGGTTGTTTTACTTCTTGTAATGATAGCCTCAATAATGACATTGTTTGCACTGTTAACTCTGGAAAGAGTGCTTGATAAATATTATGTGCCATATCTGAGTCTGCCGCTTTTATTGTCTTTCTGGATAATATCACTTGCATCAAGGGAGATTCCCATACTGGCGCTCAGTACACGCGATATTTATTTTGTGAATTATGTTTATGGATTAGGCGGAGATAAACTTGTTGACGTTTACAGATGGTGGAATACACTTGGAATTTCAAGTTCACTAAGGACATATTTCCTTTCTCTCGCAGGAATCTTTTTTCAGCAAAAACTTCTGTCAGGAATAGTTGTTGCGGTTGGATTACTTTATTATTCAAGAATCGGATTTAGCTTGTCATTAATAGGGTTTTATACAGCTTACTTTTTCTATCAGTTAATCGGAATAAATGTTGTTAATCTGCCATTTGCAGACATCGGAATAAACTTTATTTTAACATCCATTGCTATCGGCGGATATTTTATAATACCATCAAAATCGTCTTACATCTGGACAATTGTGCTAATACCGATAATCACATTAGTAACTTATGCAGTGCATCAGATATTGGCACCATGGGGGCTTGTAGTTTATTCTCTGCCTTTTAACATTATAGTAATCTCATTTCTTATAGTAATAAAAGCAAGACTTTATAAAACGGGAAACCTTACCGAGGTTGGAGAACAGTCTGCCTCACCAGAGATAAATCTTTATAATTTTGTCAACAACAATCACCGTTACAGAAACAAGGTTTATTTTTCAATGCGGCTTCCATTTTTTGGAGAATGGAGCGTATCGCAGG
>CAIUQV010000016.1 GCA_903901375.1 uncultured Ignavibacteriota bacterium | reverse complement strand
TGTGCTGTCTGTCATTCCTATTGTTGTGGTTTGCTTTCAAAAGTTTGTTTGACGAATTTTGCATAGAATACATATTCGTTAACAACCTTAAACACAAAGAACTTATGCAGATATTAGGTTGTAAAAAATCGTCAAAACTTAATGGGTTATGCTTAGTATAACCCATTTTTTATAATGAATATTTAATCCCACTTTATAAGTTTAGGTTTAATTGTGCATATGTTAAAAGATTTTTACCGCAAAGGACGCAAAGATTTTAAATATTTTATCATACAAAAATTGGAATTAAGTTAATCCTCAGAAGATTTTATTCTTAAAATAATTCGAGCTGTTGCGGTGGCGGCTTCACTTCTGTTTGTGTTTTACCGTGAAATATCTCCATCATTCCAAATTGTTTATCGGTTATCGCCATAATTCCTACATCGCCTCTTGGCGGCAAAACACTTTTAACTCTTTTAATGTGAACTTGTGCATTTTCATAACTTGAGCAATGGCGTGTATATATTGAGAACTGAAACATGTCAAAACCATCCTTCATTATTCCTTTTCGGAATTTAGTATAGTTTTTCCTGTCCTTTTCTGTATCAGTCGGCAAATCAAAAAATACCATTACCCACAAAATTCTGTATTCGTTTAGTCTCATTTAATCTAAATAGGGATAAACAATTTCTTTTGTCTCTCCCATAAAACATTTTGCAAGTGAAGCCGTTGTTCTTTGCAATCCAACCATCAACGGACTTTTTTCCGAAGAAAAGAAAATATCAATTGTCGGGATAGATAAAAGTATTTTCTTTAATTCGGTTCTTACCTCTGAAAAATCTACTCCTTGTTTTACTATACTTAATATAACTTCATCAACAAAAGGTCTGTACGGTTCCATAATATCGTCAGCAAGACAGTATGCATTGTATTTATTCTTATGATGTATTCCGAGTGTTGGGAGCAAGCCAGATGCTACAAGCCCCCTCGCAACTATTGCCCTTAATATTGCATAACCGTAATTTAAAAGATTATTTGGAGGAACACCAAACCTGTCTCTTGTGAATTGTAATTCTTTTCCGAATAAGTTTTTCCAGTAATATGCCGAAGCTCTTGCTTCAAGGTTTTTACTATCATTAGATTTCACTTCCTTCACCCAGGCAAACATATTGTCCGAATTCAATCCATTCTTTTTAAGTAATGATGCCTGATTATAAATCTTCGCAGAAACAGTTTGCTGCCATAGGTTCTTAATCAGTGGTCTTTTGGCAGTGATTTGTTCTTTAAATCTTTCCGACTGAACAGAATTCCCGTCAAGGTTCAGAAGCATAGAAGTAGGCATATGTTTATCATTGCATAAAATAACAGCGACATTGTTTTCAATCAGTTTGGAGATAAGAAATTGAGATATTGTAACTCCGTGATGGTCGATAACTACAACTCCAATATCTTCAATCGGTGATGAAATAGTCTCTTCAATTCCGTTCTCGGGTTTTTGCCGTTTAATCTTCATTTGTTCATCCTGCGAAAATAGATAACAAGGATTACCGAAGTACAATGTCTTTTTAATCATTTAGTCATTGTTAGGTTCAATATTTCCAATCCTATCAATTTTTAATTTTATGCAACAGTTCTTAATCATAGTTCCCGAATCTTCTCTTTTTTCACTTTTACCAACTAATTCAATTATCCCATCCCATGCACGCTGATTTTTATTTCCTGACCCTAATTCAATTTTATCTAATAAAGTTTTTGCTATGTTATGAGGAACAAACTCACATTTACCTCCAGTACTACTCACCATTTTATAAGTTCTTTTAAAAATATTAGATTTGTTGTTCCAATCAATTATTTTTGTTTCTATTTCTTCTTCAGAAGGCACATATACTAAATCATTCGGCGAAAGCACAATTTTCTTATATCCTTCTTTCTCTTCTGCGATTTCTTTGCCTTGAATAATTTTCTCTATTGCCTGGTGAACAGATATAGAAAACATATCATCTCTAACGCCATCTTTCTTCTCATACATCACAAAATATACAATACCCCCTTTATCAGTTTCTACATATTTCCCTTTAAATTTATCATCTTCTTTCTTCTTTTCATATCTTGTTACCTTTTTTATTGGTCTTCCGGCTTTTTTGAAAAGATTTTCTAAACCTTCGCCGTCAAAAGCTTCCTTAGATTTTCCATCAAATTCCTCCAAATGTTTTTTTAGTAAATAGGGAAGCGGTAATTCTTTTTCTTCTAATGAATTAATATTTTCTAAAGTTTCAAATTTCTGAATTATTTTTTCTGCATAAGGTATACTATTAATTTTGTCATACGTAAAAGATGAATCTACCGTTACCCTCTTTGAAGCATATTCATTGAAGACTGCTATTTTAACTTTATCTATTTTGTCCC
>CAIUQV010000015.1 GCA_903901375.1 uncultured Ignavibacteriota bacterium | reverse complement strand
TGATAGATAATAAAATATGGAATATATTCTGAAATCATTTTATACTGTATGTTTTATATATTTCTGATTCTTATAAAAATCAATTACCCTCTAAATTTCATTAAATTTCGGCTTTATGTACTCTCAAACCTCACTGTGTATTAACTATATGCACCTTAGACCGTTATTGCACCGTTATTGCACCGTTATTACACCGTTATTAGACCGTTATTGCACCGTTATTATACCGTTTATATTACCACTCGTAACTTGATTTTAAGTGATATTTGATGTAAATTTAATACATGGCAAAAGTAGTAGATAAATTTACGGGCTCCTTAAGTGGACAATTAGGCGATATGGTTTACAGACGCTATAAAAATGGTTCAGTATTCGTAGCGCGTCAAAAAAGTGTAAATACTATCAGTTATTCACCTAAATGCATCAAAACCAGGAATAATTTCAAGGTTGCAGTTGCATTCGCAAAAGCGTCTAACTTGCTGCCCGATATACACACTGTCTGGAAAAATTCTGTATATGAAGGCAGAAGTCCATACACTAAAATACTTAAAGCAAATATAGGTACTGTAAACAGTTATATGCTTCCTGGCGCTTCAACTAAGCTGACTCCAAAGGGATTTGGTTTGAATGTAAAATTCCTCTCCTTAACAAAAGATAAAATCAACTTTAGTATCTCTTTGCCTGAATTTGCTAAATCCTTTGTGAATATTAAGTTTATTATCAATTGCGTACTTGCATTGTATAATCCAATACAATCTGAAAACGAAACTGATAAAGAACCTGAATTTATATGTGTCTCAGATTATTCTGAAATTACATTTCCGGATTATGATAATTTTCACACATTTGAATTTAATTTAAATTCTATGAATAGTCTTGCTCTTAGTAAATACAGGAATGCAAAAATATTCTTAGCTCTTACTAACACAGAAGGGTCAAAACATATCTTTTCAGGTACATTTCATTTTGATTCCCGGATTTCAGAATAGTTGTTTATTGCATTCCATTCTGAATTTACATCCGTAGGAACATTTTTCTGTTTAATATTGTATAATAACTAAGAATTCAATATTTTAAATTATGATAAAAATAAATAGATACATACCAATATCTGCTGTTAGTTTTATAGTTATATTGTTTTCCATTTCTGTGTTTTACAGTTGTGGTGCTAACCTGTTTTCCACTTCAGACGATGTCAAACTCGGTCAGGACCTTGATAAGGAAATACACAGTAAGCCAAAGGAATTTCCTCTTATGACAAATCGTCCCGAAATTACTGATTATGTTACTAACATTGGCAAGTATATTCTGAATTCTTCTCCTAAGATTGAATACAAAAATGTTTTCCCGTACAAGTTTCAGGTTATTAACGATACTATCGTTAATGCTTTCTGTACACCTGGCGGATTTATATATGTTTATACAGGTCTGATGAAATTTATCGATAACGAAGCTACTCTTGCAGGAGTAATAGCACACGAGATTGCGCATGCAGAAAGACGCCATATGACTCAGCGGCTTACTTCTTACTATGGTATCAGTACTGTCTTGGGTCTTGTACTAGGAAATAATCCAAATGCTGCTGTTGAAATTGCTGCCAATCTTTTCGTCGGGCTTGGTTTTCTTGCAAACAGCCGTTCCGATGAAAAAGAAGCCGATGATTATTCTATTAAATACTTAATGACATCTAAATATTATCCGGGTGGTATTCAGTATTTCTTCGATAAAATACTTGCTGACCAGAGAAAAAGAGGTACTGAAGGCGGGGGACTTGACAGACTCCTGTCAACACATCCGTTACCACAGGACAGGATTGATAATGCGAAAGAACAGATGAAGATAAACAAGATAGTTCCTGATTCAACTAAAGGTATTTATCGAGATGAATACCAGATTTTTAAATCTAAACTCAAATAAGAAAATGAAAAACTTAATATTTCTTTTTTCCATACTATTCTTAACATCAGTTTTATCTGCCCAGGTAAAGATTGATAATGACAATTATAAGTTCCGTATTGAATTCTCCAAAGGATGGAAATCTGTTAGTAAAGTCGAGACTGATAAAAAGGATGTGATTAATTACAGCTTCAGTAAAAACGATAAGTTTACAGCGGCTATTATTGCATTCAAATTTCCTGCTCAAAGAAACCTTGATGACTTCGTTTATACTCTGGAAAAAGATTTTAACTTAAACATTCCCGAGAAAATAAGCAGTTTTATTTCTGTTTCAGGTGATGTTTATGAAGGAAAATTTGCTGACTATAAAGATAATGATAATATCGAAAAGATATTTTACTACACTACAACTAAGGATAGCTCGGGTGAATACTTCTGCTATATGGTAAGGTTCATTGCAGATGTGAAATACAAAAAAACCGATTTCGATACGGAAGTAACAACCATAATCAATACTTTCAAAGTTATTCTCTGATAGTTTTGTATTCATTTCTTCTTTTGCAATGTCTTTAAATACAGCCCACGGATTTATCCGTGGGAAAGATTGTACAAATATTCCAACCGTTTTAACGGTTTTTAAGAATAACTTTTCATTTTAAATACGGATTACTGCTCTTTTCTTCTCTTATCGTA
Source organism: uncultured Ignavibacteriota bacterium (assembly GCA_903901375.1). Lineage (GTDB taxonomy): Bacteria > Bacteroidota > Ignavibacteria > Tepidaquicellales > Tepidaquicellaceae > CAIKZJ01. Next base: position 7,054 of record CAIUQV010000015.1, on the reverse strand, counting down.
GAACTGTCCATATGTCCCGGATAAAGCTCGTAATCATCACTGCATTTCACGAATAACTTATCAGTTATTGAACTAATCAGTGTATCATAATCTCCTCCCGGCAAATCAGTACGTCCGATTGAAGATTGAAAAACCAGGTCACCGCAGAATATTACTCGTTCTGAATGGTCCACAATACAAACTCCTCCCGGTGAATGACCCGGTGTATGTATAAAATTAAGCTGGTTTTCTCCTACCTTTAAACTCAAACCTTCATCAATGAAATCTTCTATTTCTGGTAGTGGGGGAATCTGAAACCCGTACAATACTGCTTGTTCCACACCTCTTTCATAAAGAAATAAATCATTTTTATGTATGTAAGTCTGTACAGCGAAATTATCCGATGCAAAACCGTTACCGAGAATATGGTCTATATGTCCGTGTGTCATCAGTACATACTTTATTCTTATATTATGTTTGTTGATATAATCAAGCAAATCATCCTGTTCATACTTTGTGTAGTATCCGGGATCAATTATCACACCTTCCTTTGTGTTCTCACAGTAATAAAGGTAAGAGTTCATCTGAAAAGGGTTTACCGTAAATGTTCTTATTTTCATTTCTTATTAAATTGATTTTGCTGTCAGTATTAAATAATTTAAAGGTTTTACGAATAATATTGACAGACACAGACAAAATTAAAATAATCGGAACTAATCGGAAAGCTAATTTTCAGTACGAAATTCTAAACCGTTATGAAGCAGGTATCGTTTTATTCGGTACTGAAGTTAAATCTCTGAGGGATGCTAAGGTAAATCTTACTGAAGCTTACGGTAAATACGTGAACAATGAACTCTGGCTTGTTAATGCTCATATAAACGAATACAAATTCGGTAACCTTAATAATCACGACCCGTTAAGGAAACGAAAACTCCTGATGAATAAGAAAGAACTGAGAAAAATTAAAGCTCAGCTCGAAGAAAAAGGCTTAACTCTTGTAGTAACAAAGATATATTTTAAAAACTCTAAAATAAAAGTGGAAATTGCTCTTGCCCGGGGAAAAAAACTCTTCGATAAGAGAGAAACAATTAAAACACGAGAATCAGAAAGAAAACTAAAGGATTATTGATATGTTTGCAACATTAAATGAACAAATGGATATCCTCAAAAAGGGAACTGTGGAAATCATTCCCGAGGATGAACTTGTAAAGAAAATTGAAAAATCAATTGCCTCAAAAAAACCGCTGAACATTAAACTCGGCTGCGACCCGTCTGTGCCGGATTTGCATATTGGCCATTCTGTTGTTCTGAATAAACTCCGTGAGTTTCAGGACCTCGGACATACTGCTATATTAATAGTGGGTGACTTTACCGGTATGATTGGCGATCCATCTGGTAAAAAGAAGACCCGTCCTCAGCTTACATTCGAGGAAACACGCGAAAATGGTAAGTCATACTTTGAACAGGCTTCAAGAATTCTCGATAAAGACAAAACTAAAATTGTTTATAATTCTGAATGGCTTAGCAAAATTTCACTTCACGATTTAATCGGATTGCTCGGTAAGTTTACCGTCCAGAGAATTCTCGAACGTGATGATTTTACTAAACGTATGAAGGAACAGGTTGAAGTTTCTATGCACGAACTCCTTTATCCTATTATGCAGGGATATGATTCCTATGCAATAAATGCCGATGTTGAACTTGGCGGTACAGACCAGAAATTCAATAACCTTGTAGGACGTGATATGCAGAAACGCTTTGGTAAAGACCCTCAGATTGTTATGCTTATGCCACTTCTCGAAGGTACTGATGGCTCGGAAAAAATGAGTAAATCCCTGAATAACTACATCGGAATTGCTGATGACCCTAAAGATATATTCGGGAAAACTATGAGCATTCCTGATGTTCTTATCTTTAAGTATTTTACCCTTGCTACAAGATTAACTCCTAAGGAACTTCACGATATAAAGTACGAAATGGAAGACCCTGGCACAAACCCGCGTAATATGAAACGAAGACTGGGGTTTGAACTCGTTAAACTATATTACAATGAGGAAGTAGCAAATCAGGCAATTGAGGAGTTTGATAAAATATTCATCAAAAAGGAAATACCAGACGATATTCCTGAAATTACATTGAACGAAAAAGATGTAAAATTGATTAACCTTATTGTAATTAATAAACTCGCTGATTCAAACGGTTCTGCAAGGAGATTAATCGAACAGGGTGGTGTTACTATTAATGGTACTAAAGTCTCCGATGTTAATTATGTCATTGAACAGAAGAAAGATTTTGTACTTAAAGTAGGGAAAAGAAAATTTCTGAAAGTAAAGATTAATTAATACTTTTTTAATAAAATATTTTATAAGTTTGTACATTGCTAAATTTTAAACCAAGAGGAGGGTGATATGTTTCAACCAACAAAGATGTTCTTCACTAAAGGTGTTGGAAGACACAAAGATTATTTACAATCATTTGAATTAGCTCTGCGTCATGCAGGTATCGAAAGATTAAACCTTGTTATGGTTTCAAGTATTTATCCTCCCGGCTGTAAACGAATTACCCGTGAGCAGGGTATGGATATTCTTAAACCTGGTCAGATAACTTACTGCGTTATGGCTCGTAATTTTACAAATGAACCAAACAGACTTATTGCAACCTCAATCGGTGTTGCATTACCATCTGACGATAGTCATTACGGCTACATTTCAGAACATCATCCTTTTGGTGAAACTGAAAAACTCTCAGGTGAATATGCTGAAGACCTTGCTGCAACTATGCTCGCAACTACTCTCGGAGTTGAGTTTGATTCTGAAACTGCATGGAATGAACGTGAACAGGTTTACAAACAAAGCGGTAAGATTTTTAAGACTTTTAATATTACTCAGTCTGCTGAAGGAGATAAAAACGGACTATGGACTACCGTTGTCTCTTGTGCCGTATTCCTTCCGTGATAAATTGATTTGCTTTACAATAAGAACGCCTCTTTTTAAGAGGCGTTCTTTTTTATAAAATATTTAAACCAATCTGCTAACCAGCCCAGGGTATGCCTTCAACTTTATCCTGAAAATCTTTAAGCATAATCCATCCTTCAGTTCCGTCTTTGCTTCTTATGTAATACCAGTTACAGCCTTCCCTCCAGCTGTCTTCCTCTTTGCACAATTCCCTGATGTCTGCTTTTAGTATGTAAATTCTTGTGTTTGGTTTAATCTCGTACAAACCTTTTGCATTAAGCATTTTTCCAGAATGTAAATATATCATTTCTGTAGTCTTTATCTCGTGTTCTTTAAGGTTGTCAAAGTTTGTATACTCATCTTTGTATTTTGCAGTTAGTTTGTTATTAATTAACTGGTATTCGTAATCGGCGCTCCAGAAACCCAGCCAGTCATTCACTTTGATTATACCGCTGTTAGAAATTTCAGGCCTGTCAAGAGACCAGAATGTACCAATGCTGTCAATCTTGCTGCTGAAACTGAATAATGTGCTTTCATAACCATAATAATCTATGTTCGTTGACATCAGATACACTTTTTCTTTTATCCAGATAACTTTCAATTCAGTATCTGTAGTTGAAGTAGGTATATAAGTAAATGCTGCATCATTCACTTTCAGCGTAATAGTCCCTTCATCTTCCTTAATAACTGTTTTTATTTTTTCCTTTTTCCCGTCTCCGTTTAAATCATAAGTAAATGTTGTGTCAGCTTTATCGTAAGCAAGCGAGAATTTTGAGAGTAATATTAATATTACAAGCAGATATAGTTTTTTCATAGGATTATTCTTAACATTAAAGTTTTAATTGTTTATTTTTGTTAAATATAAACAATTAAACATTAACATTTAGCTGAATAATTTCGCAATTTTGAAAAAAGTATTCGTATTGCTCGGTCCAACTGCTTCAGGAAAAACTTCATTGAGTATTTCCCTGGCAAATAGTATGGACGCAGAAATTATTTCTGCTGATTCAAGACAGGTTTATAAGCATATTCAGATTGCAACATGTGCTCCTTCTGCACTGGAATTGAGCAAAGCTAAACACTATTTCGTAAATGAACTTGAACTTACAGAATATTTTAGTGCAGGTTTCTTCGCAATGAAATCCAAAGTAATTATTTCCGACATACATAATCGTGGTAAAAATGTACTAATCGTTGGTGGCAGTGGCCTTTATATCAAGTCCTTGCTTGACGGTTTTTTCGAGGAAGAAGGAAAAGACCTTTCAATCCGTGAGGAACTTAATCAAAAACTACAAACTGAAGGAAGGGAAGCTTTGTACAGTGAACTTTCTGCCGTTGATCCTGAAACTGCATCCAGAATGGATTCAGGTAAATTCAGACGGGTTATTCGGGCTCTTGAAGTTTATTATGCCACAGGAAGGAAAATGTCAGAGCAGCAGGCAAATACAGTTAAGCCGGATTTTGATTCAGTTCAGGTTGGACTTAATTTCGAACGTGATGTTCTTTACGACAGGATTAACAAAAGGGTAGATTCCATGTATGCTAACGGTCTGATTGAGGAAATACAATCGCTCCTGAATAATGGCTTTTCACCTGAAACAAACAACTCTCTTAATACTGTCGGCGTTAAAGAAGTATTCAGGTATCTGAGAAACGAAATTAAGCTCGATGAAGCTCTCAATCTGATTAAACAGAATTCCCGCAGATATGCAAAAAGGCAAATGACATGGTTTAATGCCGATAAGCGTATCAAATGGGTAAATGTAAATGATTTTGCCGGTCCGGAATTATGCTCCCAGTACATTTTATCTCTCTTTAAATGAACATTAAACGGATTTTAAATTCATATTATCGTAAATACAACAGTCAACAAAGTTCCAGAGACCCTGTATGGAACCTTCAATTTGCAAAGTCAAATTCTGAAAAAGAGCTTCTGGCATTTGTTGTATCTTGTTATTCGTACGGAAATATAGTCCAGATTAACAATTTCATTAAAAAGTTTATTAACCTTGCCAACGGAAATGTTTTGAAATTTATAATGGAATTCGACCCGGATGAATTCTGCACAAATGATAATTTCTGTTATCGCTTTAATACTGAAAAAGATTTTGTAGATTTAATTCTTTCAATCAAATACATTGTTCTTAAATACGGAAGTTTGAAATCTTTATTCTTGAAACATTATAATGAATCCGATGTTAATATTCTCAATGCTTTAGATAAGTTTACAAGTGAAATTAGAAGTACTGTCAGATATTCTAAATCTTTCGAATATTTAATCCCGGTTGTTTCAAAAAAATCTACCTGCAAAAGGCTGAACCTTTTTCTCAGATGGATGGTAAGAAAAGATTCCATAGATACAGGTATCTGGAGCAGGGAAGTTGATAAATCTAAACTTATAATTCCTGTTGATACTCATGTTTATAAAGTATCGCGAAACCTTGGACTTGTCAGCCGTAAGTCCTGTGATATTAAATTTGCAGTTGAACTTACTGAAAAACTTAAATCCTTTGATCCTTTAGACCCCGTCAAGTATGACTTTGCTCTTTGTCATATAGGTGTGGATAAAATCCTCCTTTAAATTATTGATTTATTCAACTTTAGCGCTGTATTATTAAGTTATAGTTAAAATTGAATTTTACTCACTTTTGAATAGTTTTTAAAGTTTAATATTCATAAATTTCTAGTCCTATAAATATGGAAAACATTTATTAATTTAAATTATAAAAGATGAAAGCAAAATTATTCACTTTAGTTTTAATGTTGTTATTTGTTGCGGGATTAAACGCACAAGTAAAATTACTTGATAATTTTAATTATACAGCAGGTGACACTATTGGTGGTCAGGGCTGGACTTCCTTCAGTGGTGGACCAACTAATCCAATAACTGTAACTGCACCTGGATTAACATTCCCGAATTATATCAATTCAGGAATAGGTAATGCTGCTAGAATGAGAAATTCAGGTGAGGATTATTACAAACAGTTTACAGGTGATAGTGTTGGATCTGGTTCTTTATACGTATCATTTATGTTAAAAGTTGATTCGGCAAAAACAGGTGATTATTTTATCGCATTATTACCACCAACATCAACAACTTTATACACATCAAGATTCTATGTAAAGGATTCTTCAGGACTTGGATTTTTATTGGGTATAAGTAAAGGTGCAGCATCAGGTGGACCGATTGTTTACGGAACAACGATTTATTCTTTAAACACAACTTATATGGTTGTATTCAAATATAAGTTTAACACTTCATCGACCACAGATGACGAAATGAGCTTTTATGTGTTTAATACTTCGGTTCCTGCTTCAGAACCAGGTACACCAACAGTAGGTCCGGTAGTTGGAACAGTCACAGATGCTACAAGCTTTGGAAGAATTGGTTTAAGACAAGGGTCTGCAGCTTCTTCACCTACTCTTACTATTGACGGACTTCAAGTCGCAACATCATGGACGAGTATTACAAATGTCACACCTATCAGCACTGTTGCAGATAATTTTAACTTGTCACAAAACTATCCAAATCCGTTCAACCCATCAACAACTATTAATTTCAGCATTGCAAAAGCAGGTTTTGTTACTTTAAAAGTTTATGATATCACAGGTAAAGAAGTTAAGAGCCTCGTAAACAGCAATATGACAGCTGGTAAATATGAAGTCAGTGCAAATCTTTCTTCATTAAACAGTGGTGTATATTTCTATACACTTAGTGTCTCAGGTGACGCAAACTTTACAGAAACAAAGAAATTAATGTTAGTAAAATAATATTTTAGTCTTTTTGAAATCCGGATTTATACTCTTATGAATCCGGATTTTTTATTATTATAAATCGTTCTAATGAAAAAATTTGTTCTCAACGGAAAAAACCTGAATGTCTTTAATTCCGTTTCTATAGTTAACGGCAATATCCCAATCACTGTTTCAGGACCTGCAAAAGCAAAGGTTGTTAAGTCAAGAAGACTCGTGGAAAAGTGGATTAACAGTGAGGAAATAGTTTATGGTATTAACACCGGGTTTGGAGAATTTAAGGATGTCGTTATATCGAAAGAACAGACAGAAACTTTGCAGAGAAACCTCATACTTTCACATTCTTCAGGTATTGGTGAAATCATTCC
>CAIUQV010000014.1 GCA_903901375.1 uncultured Ignavibacteriota bacterium | reverse complement strand
TCATTATTGCTTCCGGTAACATTTTTATGAATGCTTCCGTCCATACATTTCAAATCATAGTAAACGAAATCAAATTTATCCGCAATTTTTTGCACCTCATCCCAGTCAAACATTCCGCAGGTTTCAACACCTACTGATAAACCTAATGGCAATGTACTTTCTATAAAATTACTAATGAAACCCGTCTGAAGAAATGGCTCCCCGCCTGAAAATGTAACACCGCCGCCGGAGTTCTTATAATATGATAAGTTTGGTCTTATCCTTTTTATTAATTCATCAACAGATATGTATTTCCCTGTAAATTTAATTGCCTGTGTGGGGCAATGTTCTGAGCATTCTCTTGAAATGCAGTGATTGCAGATACTACGGTTAAAAGATGGTTTATTATTTTTTACTGATGCAGAATTGTTAGGACAAACAGATACACATTTGAAGTTCTTTCCGCACAATGAATCAATATGCATAAACTCAACACTTAGTTTCTGCCCTTCAGGATTTGCACACCACCTGCACTTCAGCGGACATCCTTTCATAAATACTGTTGTACGTATTCCGGGACCGTCCTGAACGGATAAATCCTGTACGTCAAATATCAGCGCAATATCAGATGTTATGTTCTGTCCGCCTGATAATTTCATCCTGAATTGTCTTTCCAAGTTCTACGAAAAACGCACTGAACCCTGCAACACGAACGATTAAATCCCTGTAATTTTCAGGATGCTTCTGTGCATCAATGAGCATCGCGCTGTCAACAACATTAAACTGTATCTGAAATCCAAGTGTTTCAAAATAAGTTTTTATCAGACTCAGTAATTTCTTGGAACCTTGTATTCCTTTTAAAACAGTCGGATGAAATTTCATATTATGCAGACCGCCTCGTATTTTTGAATGGTCTATTTTACCTGCTGAATGCAATACTGCCAGTGGTCCGTTTGTATCAGTTCCCGGAAATGGCGATGTTACTCCGTCACAGAGTGTTTCGCCTTCATACCTACCGTCCGGTGTGGCTCCGCATACTTTGCCAAATGGGGCGTGTGTGCTTATTGCCAGCATTGACGGGTCGTATGGCTCACCAAGATAATTTTTCTGCTGTGATACATAGCTGCAATATACATCGAATAAATCCTCGTATATACTGTCTGCGTACTCGTCATTATTACCCCATTTAGGAACTGACAAAGATTTGTTTCTAAGTAAATCATTACCATACCAGTTCTCTGATACTGCTTTTCTTAATTCATTCATAGATATCACTTTCTCATCATCAACAAGTTTCTTTACAACTGCGAGTGAATTTACAACATTCACCATTCCGGTGCTCAGAGTTGTCGGTGTACCGTTGCAGACTGCTCCGCCGTCATCGAGCGAAAGCCCCCTGTCTATACAATCCCTCACAAGCATTGAAGAGAATATAAGATTACAGGTCTGCCTGTGTGCAGACATTACAAAATTCCAGTACCTCTGCCAGTTACGTATGGAATTTTTCAGATGATATTTGTATGCAGTGTAAAGTTCATCAAAATTATCAGGTACTTCAGTCTCGTCAAACTGAATACCCGTCCTCGGGTCTTTTCCGCCGTTCAAAGCAAGTTCAAAAAGCTTTCCGTGATTTATAAATCCTGCCTGAACAACTCCGTAACTCATCCCTTCCATTGTCGGCTCTGTACATCCGCCCATTGCAGCATATTTCCGTATAACTGAAACCGGCAGTTTCGATTTTTGCAACTCGTGCTGAATGTAAACTTTCAGGTTGAACCATGCAGGAAAACCGCACCCTGTCTTTACACAGTCAATAGCTTTCAGCAAAAACTCTTCGCTTAGGGAATCGTCATACCAGATTGAAAGTGTCGGCTGAGTAGTCTGGCAATTTATTGCAGATTGTAAGATTAAAAGTGAAAGTTCATTGTCGCCGCGATGACCTTTCTCATCAAGTCCTGCAAGTATCATATTCTGAAACAGATTTCCCGAACCAAGCCCTGCCCATGAAAAAGAAGCAACATATTCTATTTCTGTCATCTTAACGCGAAGTATTTCAAGTAGTTCAAGCACTTCAGCATCCGAAATCAAACCTGCTTCTGCATCCTTTTTATAAAAAGGATACATATAACGGTCAAACCTTCCTGGAGAATATCCCAGATGTGCACCTTCTATATGTCCAGCTATGTAAATAAACCAGAAAGACTGAATTGCATCGCGGAAATTCCTCGGACGGTTTGCCGGTACGTATGAACATCTCTCTGCTAACTCTTGAAGCTCTTTCTTTCTCGCCGGGTCTTTTTCTTCTTTTGAAAGTCTTTCTGCTTCAAGACCGTAGTTTTTTGCCCACTTGATAGTTGCTTCCAGTGTTCTGATTCCGGCACGCCAGAAATATATCTTTTCCGCTGACTGAAAATCTGTCACTTCAGCATTCTTAATTTTATCTTGTAATCTCTCAATAATCCCGTTTAATCCTTCATTGAGTGCAGTCTCGAAATCAAGTACATACCTGCCTTCGGGAGCAGGGTCATGTGGCGCAGTGTATAACCCCGCCTGCCATCCTTTGTCTATGTATTCGGCTTTATCATAAACATTTTTCCAGAGTGAATCTCCCACATCCTGCATACTCTTACCAAGAAAATACTCGGCAGAGTTTCTTAATATATTTTTATCTTCTTTGCTGATTAGATATTTCTTGCAGAAAAATTCAAAATCTCCTTTTTTAGAAATCTCCCTTGCCTTCGCAATTCCGCCGCCTTCTCCGATATCCGTGAATGCATCCTGTGCTTCGGCTTCTTCATTCTTAAATTCACGAATAATGTAACGCGAAGCATAATTGCAGTAAGGTATTGCACCGCGTACATATCGTGTCTTGCTGCCGGCAATCAAATCGAATTCGCGGATTACCGGAGTAAGATTTTCCATCGCATAAGAATGGCATTCTGCACGCCTCTCAAAAACATTTGCACCGTCCGTCCGGCTGTGAGCTTCCGAATAATATTTTATGTATTCGGAATCAATATATAGCGGTTCGTTTAAATATCTTGACCTGATTGATTTTACTCTATAGGTGGAAGGTGTTGACTGGATTTCTTTTTCTGAAAGTTTCATAGTAATTAATAAATTTTTATTATTAATATCTGATTTTCCAGAATAAGTTAATTCATTTTTAAGCCAAAATAAACATAAAACATAACATACATTGTTTACCTTTTTACCGATTCGCATTCAGAAATAAAACTTCTTTAATTCTTTTATTATGGTTTGATTTAAAGCAAGTTATTCGATAATTTTATGTATAAATTACTATTCAAAAATGTCAAACTTGAAAATTTTTACAGGTACTACTTCTCATCAACTGGGAGAAAAGATAGTAAGTGTTTTAGGTGTTTCGCTCGGAGCCTGCGAATTAAAACACTTCTCTGACGGTGAAATCTGGATGCGATATAATGAAAACATAAGAGGCAGGGATGTATTTATCATTCAGTCAACAAATCCTCCTTCCGATAATTTAATGGAAATGCTCATTATGCTCGATGCTGCAAAGCGTTCTTCAGCCGCAAGAGTAAATGCAGTGATTCCTTATTTCGGTTACGCAAGGCAGGACAGAAAAGACCAGCCAAGAGTCTCAATCACAGCCAAACTTGTTGCTAACCTTCTTGAAAAAGCAGGTGCAGACAGGGTCATCACTATGGACCTTCATGCCGCTCAGATTCAGGGTTTCTTCGATATTCCCGTTGACCACCTGTACGGCTCAGCAGTTTTCCTTAAACATTTTCACGATTTGCAGATTCCAAACCTCGCAGTCTGCTCTCCCGACGTTGGAAGTATAAAAATGGCAAGAGCTTATGCAAAACGCCTCGATGCAGGACTGATTTTAATCGATAAAAGAAGACCAAAACAAAACGTAGCCGAGATAATGAACATCATCGGAGAAGTGAAAGATAAAAATGTACTGATTATAGATGACTTAATCGATACGGCAGGTACTTTCGTAAACGCAGTAACTGCAATCAAAGAAAAGGGTGCATTAAAAGTTTACGGAGCCTGTACACACCCGATTCTTTCCGGTGAAGCTATAGACCGTATTGAATCGTCACCTATCGAAAAACTATACGTTACTGATACTGTTCCTCTGAAAAGAGAATCAGAAAAAATCGAAGTGAAAAGTGTAGCTACAATTTTTGCAGAAGCAATAATCAGAACAAACCTGAATGAATCTATCAGCTCTTTGTTTGAAGTTGTTATTTAACCTGAATTTTTTTGACTAATATTTGTTCTTAAGTATATTATTAAACAATTACGCAGGAGATAAATTTATATGTTAGTTGATATTGTCATGCCCAAGATGGGTGAATCAATTATGGAAGGCACTATCCTTAAATGGCTTAAACAACCCGGTGATAAGGTTGAAAGAGATGAACCTATTCTTGAAATATCTACTGATAAAGTAGATACAGAAGTTCCATCACCCGAGGCAGGTATAATGGCTGAATTACTCTATAAAGAAAACGATGTTGTTGAAGTTGGTAACGTACTCGCAAAACTTGAGACTGATTCAGGCGCAGAAATAAAACCATCGGAAACGCCGAAGGTAGCAAAAGAGGAAGAAAAAGCAGAAGAAGTAAAAGCTGATAAACCTGTAACCGCAGAACCAAAGAAAGAAGAGAAAGCAGAATTAAAAGAAGAAGTGAACACAGACGGCGGTTTTTATTCGCCGCTCGTATTAAACATTGCAAAGAAAGAAGGAATTGGGTTTAATGAACTTGCTTCAATAAAAGGTACCGGTTTACAGGGCAGAGTTACAAAGAAAGATATTTTAGAGTACATAAGTTCAAGAGGTTCAAAACCGGCAGTTGAAACTGTTGTTTCAAAACCTGCCGAAACTAAACCAGCTGCCGAAACAGTAGTTTCTAAACCCGCAGCAGCAGTAAAGAAAGAACTTCCAAAACAGGAAATTAATTATAACGAAGAAGGACTGTCTGTACTTGAGTTTGATAATATCAGACAAAAGATGGCAGAGCATATGGTAGAGTCTGTTGCAATCTCACCTCATGTCAATGCTATTGCAGAAGTTGACCTTACAAACGTTGAGAAAGCAAGAAAACTTGCAGCACCTGAGTTTGAAGCGAAAGAAGGCTTCAAGCTTACTTATATGCCTTACATTGCTGAAGCAGTTATCAAAGCATTAAAAGATTTTCCGCTTGTAAATTCTATCATAGATGATTCTACGAAACCATTCAAAGCTATCACAAGAAGTAAAATCAATCTTGGTATGGCTGTTGCAATGGAAAACGGAGGACTTATAGTTCCTGTGATTAAGAATGCTGATGGCATGAACCTAATTGGTATTGCAAGGAATGTGAATGACCTCGGCAAAAGAGCCCGCATCAAGAAACTAAGTCTCGATGAAATACAGGGTGGTACATTTACAATTTCAAACTATGGTGTGTTTGGAAACATCATCGGTACTATGGTAATCAATCAGCCGCAGGTAGCTATTATGGGTGTTGGCGCAATTAAGAAAAGACCGGCAGTGCTCGAAACTCCTGACGGAGATTTTGTCGTAATCAGACCGATGGTTTATCTGACATTATCATTCGACCACAGGCTGATAGACGGTGCACTCGGCGGTAAGTTTATTATGAGAGTAGCACACTATTTAGAAAATTATCAGGCTTAAAATTATATTGTATTAAATTCCAAAGGTTACTTAACTATTGTTATGTAACCTTTTTTATTAAAAAAGAACTCAATTAATCAAATTTATATATTTATGAGAAAGCTAAAATTATTGTTCTTATTAATCGTTATATTTGTTTCTTCATCAGCATTCTCCGCAAATGATTCTGCAACTACTAAATACTGGATTATATTCGCAGATAAAAACGGAATAAAGGAAGGCGATAATATTTCTTACAATTCACCTGCATATAAATCAGGACTTGAATTACTGACTGAAAGAGCAGTTAACAGAAGACTCAAAACATTCACAAAGGAAAACCTCATTGAATTCGGAGACCTTCCACTTTCGGATAATTATGTTCAGAATATATCATCACTCGGAATTGAAATTATTGCAAAATCAAGATGGTTCAACGGTGTCAGTGCTTATCTTACTCCATACCAGTTTGAGAAAATAAAGAAGCTTGACTACGTTACAAGAATCTTTGCTGTGAAGAAACTTTACAAGCAAAGGATTGATAACACATCACCGGTATTTCTGAAAAGTTATTTCGAAAGCTTATTAACAGATTCCTCAAACGTTTATGATTACGGAAAATCATACAATCAGATGATGCTTGTAAACGTTCCGCCTGTTCACAACCTGGGTATAACGGGTAAAGGAGTTCTCGTCGCAAGTTTTGACGATGGTTTTGAATGGAGAACTCACGAGTCACTGAAGGGATTAAACGTTCTGGATGAGTTCGATTTTATTAACGGAGATAAAAATACTGCGAGAGAAGATAATCAGAAATATACTGATACTAAATCACAGGGCGGACACGGAACTTCAACTCTTTCCTGCCTCGGAGGATTTAAAGAAGGCAGCTTAATTGGTCCTGCTTTTAACTCGGATTTTATACTCGCAAAAACAGAATACGTTGCAACGGAAACACCAATGGAAGAAGACTTCTGGCTCGAAGCAGCAGAATGGGCTGAAGCTTACGGCGCAGATGTTATCACAAGCTCACTTGTTTATAAAGCATTCGATAAACCGTATGACGATAATTCTTATCAGTACAAAGATTTTGACGGCAACACTTCCATTACAACTATTGCAGGTGATAAAGCAGCTCATTATGGTATTGTAGTCTGTAATGCAACAGGAAATTACTATCAGACAGACCCGCCTTCGCTCGGTTCTGCTTCAGACGGTGATTCAGTTATTGGCGTTGGTGCCGTGGATAAGAAAGGTATAATTACAAACTTCAGTTCAAACGGACCTACAAGCGACGGAAGAATTAAACCTGACGTTGTAGCACCTGGACTATCTGTATGCGTCGCAAGAATGGGAGAAGGTAATTACTATGACTTTTCAAACGGTACTTCTTTCGCAACACCTATCACAGCTGGTGTTTGTGCACTTATACTTTCTGCACATCCTGAACTTACGGCAATGCAGGTAAGAGAAGCTCTCCGTAACACTGCTAACAATTCAACATCTCCTAACAATGTTTACGGATGGGGTTTGGTTAATGCATTCAAGGCTATTCTTTATTTTGGCGAAGTATGGAATCTTAACAACGCACTCACAATTAAGGATAATAATACAATAGTAAGAATAGGATTTGCATCTAAAGATTTCTCTGCGGAATCCATAGTAAAGTTCAATTACAGAACACCTAAAAGCAGAAAATTCAAATCAGTGGATATGACTTTTGTAAAACAGCTTGAGAAAGGAAACTATTCCGGTATTTATGAATGCATAATGGATAACAAAGGCAATACAAACATTAACCTCAATGACGTTGAATATTATTTCTCTGTAAACATCAACGGCAAAGAATTAAAAAGCAAAAGCAATAAATAAATAAGCAATATTAATCAAATTTAAACATCAGAGTCATACTGGTTATAGTATGACTCTGATTTGCTTTATCCACATTATTTCATTATTCAACCGCAGAATCAATAATTTTGTAAGGAAATATTTATCAATTATTGAATTGTTTGAAGAAAGCAAAAGCCTTAATTTTAATGTTCGTAAATTTTAAACTGCAGTTATTTCATTTTTAGATAAAATATCGGTTAAAGGTGCAAGGGTTCATAATCTGAAGAATATCGACCTGGATATTCCGCGTGATAGTTTAATCGTTTTCACGGGACTTTCGGGTTCGGGCAAGTCTTCTCTTGCATTCGATACTATTTACGCCGAAGGTCAGCGCCGTTTCATGGAAACACTTTCTGCCTATGCCCGTCAGTTTATCGGCGGTATTGAAAAACCGGATGTGGATAAAATTGAAGGTCTTTCTCCTTCTATATCCATCGAACAGAAAACTATTTCCCATAATCCGAGGTCAACTGTTGGTACTGTTACCGAAATATACGATTTCTTAAGGCTGCTTTTCGCACGCTGCGGCACGCAGTATTCTCCTGATACCGGTCTTGAAGTTTCAAGACAGTCACTTGACCAGATTTATGAATTTGTACTTAGCGAATTTAGTTCAGAGCGTATAAACATTCTAAGCCCTGTCGTTAAAGGCAGAAAAGGACACTACGGAGAACTCTTTGAGGAAATTCTTAATGACGGTTTTACAAAAGTAAGAGTTGACGGCGAAATCAAAGAAATAACGGCAGGTATGAAAGTTGACAGGTTTAAAATACACGATATTGAAGTAGTTATTGACAGGCTTGTCGTAAATGATAAATCAAAACTCAGGATATATGATTCTCTTGAACTGGGTCTGAGATATGGTGACGGTATAGTTATAATAAATTCGGGTAAGGACGATAAATTATTCAATGAAAAGTTGTCTGACCCTAAAACCGGACGTAGTTTTTCTGAGCCCGCTCCGAATTCTTTTTCATTTAATTCTCAGTATGGATGGTGCAAGGAATGTTACGGACACGGCGAAAAGAAAAGAATTGATGAATCACTTATCTTTCCGGATAAGAAATTATCTTTCAATGATGGCGGATTCGCTCCTATTGGTAAACCAAAGAAGACATGGATTTCATCAATGCTGTTTGGGGTTCTTTCGCATTACAATGTATCACCCGATACACCTCTAAAAGATTATCCAGTAGAATTGCTGGATACTATCTTAATGGGAAGCAAAGAAAAGATAAAATATGAGTACACTAATTCCGTTGGCAAACATTATGAATACAGCCATAAATTTAACGGAATAGTAAAATACATTGACCAGGTATCGAGAGATACAACTTCCCAGCATATAAGAAACTGGGCTGAAGGTTTTATGAGTATTACTCTCTGTAATGCCTGCAAGGGCGGAAGACTTAAGGAAGATGCTTTGTGGGTAAAGATTGATGAGAGAAATATTCACGATATAACAAACCTAACGATTCTTGAAGCTTACAGCTATTTTGAGAAACTTAAATTTGAAAGCAATAAGGACATTCTTGCAAAACCCATTATTAAAGAAATAAAAGCCAGACTCAGATTTTTGCTTGAAGTGGGACTTGAATATTTAACTTTAGGAAGAAGCGCCAAGACACTCTCAGGCGGAGAGGCACAGAGAATAAGACTTGCTACACAAATAGGCTCACAGCTTACGGGTGTATTGTACATTCTTGATGAACCTTCCATTGGTCTTCATCAGAGAGATAATATCAGACTGATAAATTCTTTAAAACACCTCAGGGATATAGGAAATACTGTCATTGTGGTTGAACACGACAGGGAAATGATTGAATCGTCAGATTTTATAGTTGACCTCGGTCCTAAAGCAGGAGAGCATGGCGGTGAAATTGTTGCTATAGGTAACCCGAAGAAGTTGAAAGGAAATTCCATTACGGCTGAGTATCTAAACGGTAAGAAGTTTATACCGGTACCCGCAAAAAGAAGAAAAGGAAACGGAAAGTTTATAACACTTAAAGGTGCGAAAGGAAATAACCTTAAAGATGTTACTCTTAAAATACCACTTGGCAAATTTATCTGTGTTACGGGAGTAAGCGGTTCGGGAAAGTCAACTTTAATTAACGATACTCTTTACAGAATACTCTTCAGGAAACTGATGAAAGGTGC
>CAIUQV010000013.1 GCA_903901375.1 uncultured Ignavibacteriota bacterium | reverse complement strand
TGTCTTGAGTATAAGAAACACCCCTCTATCTCGTGTTCAAATATCTCAGACATCCTGTCTGTGCTTAAAAATGTAAATGTTGATGAATCTGTTATTGACGGGTTTACATCGCCAAACTCGCCAAATACTAAAAAGTCGTGTATTGCTACACTTGGATCGAACTTTTTCATAGCGGTAAAATTATTTATTAGATTTATTTGTGGTCTTCTTCTTTGTTCTCATCCTTCTTTTTCTCGTCGTCAAAAAGCATTCTGACAGAAGGAGTGTAGCGGTCATCGTATTGACCGGATTTGACTGCCCAGAGGAATGCAAACAGGAAACCTACTGCAACTAAAACACTTACACCTATTAATACAACTATAACAGACATTACTTGAAGTTTCTCCTTCTGGCAAAATAGTTCGTGGCAACTACACAAAATACTACAACTGAAATTGAACTTACAGGCATTAATATTGCCGCTACAATTGGTTTTAAAAGCCCGTCAACGGCTATTCCCAGTGCTAATAGGTTATAAACGAATGATGCCGCAAAGCTGAATATGATTATCTTAAAACTGTCTTTGGAAAACTTTATAATGTCCGGAAGCGATGAAAACTCCTCAGAGTTTAAAATCCCGTCGCAGGCTGGTGAAAAATTGGATACATCTTCCGATATTGAAATTCCTATGTCGCTCTGTTTCAAAGCACCCGCATCGTTAAGCCCGTCTCCTATCATCAGCACATTCTCGCCCTCGTTCTGTAATGCCTTTATGTACTTAAGTTTGTTCTCGGGTGTCTGTTTGAAAAACATCTGTAAAGGGTCTTTAAAGTACGATTGAAGAAACCCTCTTTCTCCCTCATTGTCACCCGAAAGTAAATGCAGACTGTAATTCTTTTCAAGTTTCTGCACCACTTCTGCAAGTCCCGCTCTGTACGAATTGCTCACATTAAAGTAACCAAGCAGTACATCGTTGATTGAAAGATAAACCCTCGACGAACTTGTTTCATTGTTGTACCGCACCTCCGATTCTCTGTTCGAAACGAATTCTTCCGAACCCAGTTTGATACTTAACCCTTCTATCTCTCCCGATACACCCTTCCCCACATATTCAAAATAATCACTCACTTCCTTTGTCTCATACCTTTCCAGAAAATCAAATATCTTCCTGCTCAGCGGATGTGTAGACTGTCTCACAAGTGATTTTACAAGCGAAAGCTCAAACTCGTTAAGTTCCCGCCCCTCAAAAGTAATCAGTGATTTCTTGCTTTGCGTAATAGTGCCGGTTTTGTCAAAAACAACAGACGTTGCATTGGAAAGCTTTTCAATCACAAATGTATTCTTAATGTAAAACTTGTTCCTTCCGAATATCCTCATCACGTTTCCGTATGTAAACGGTATCGCCAGCGCCAGTGCACACGGACAGGAAACTATCAGCACCGCCGTAAAAACATTCAGCGCCATATTTATACTCGTTGTCATCCAGAAAGCCGCCGCACCAAACGCTAGTATTAAAACAGCTATCGTAAAATACTTACTGATAATGTTTGAAAATGTCTGAAGCCTGCTCTCCTCTGTTTTCGTAAACGTATCGCTGTTCCATAGCTGTGTTAGGTAACTTTGCGAAACGTCCTTCAGAACCTCCACCTCAATCGCACTGCCTATCTGCCTTCCGCCTGCATAGATTATCTCTCCCATCACCTTCTGCGTCGACATGGATTCCCCCGTAACAAAACTGTAATCTATGTTCCCGTCTCCTTTGAAAAGTATCGAATCCGCAGGAATAATCTCTCCGCTCCTTATCACCATCCTGTCGCCTATACGCAGCTTCGCAAGCGGAACAGTCGATTGTATTCCATTCTTCAGAATTGTGATAGAAAGAGGAAAATAAGATTTATAAGTTCTTTCAAAACTCATAGACTCGTATGTCTTGCTCTGAAACACTTTCCCTATCAGCAGAAAGAATACCAGCCCCGACATTGAGTCCATATATCCCGCCGCCGACTGCGTCACAATTTCCGCCACACTCCTTATGAACAGTACAAGTATCCCAAGGAACAGTATAAAGTCCAGATTGATAACCTTGCTCTTCAGTCCCTTGAATGCAGAAATATAATATTCCGAACTTGAATATAAAAAGACTGGTAATGAAAGTATTAAATTCAGATACCCGAATAGCTGATAAAACATCGGGTCTGCAATTTTGTCTATTCCAAGATATTCGGGAAAACTAAGCAGCATAATATTCCCGAAACAGAATCCCGCAACACCTATTTTATAGTAAAGCTTCTTGCTGTAAAGCTCTCTCGATTTTCTCTCCGTCGCATCAAGGTTTATCATCGGCTCATATCCTATTGAGTCAAGAAGCTCTGCAATCTTCCTTAGCGAGGTTTTCTCTTCCAGAAACTTAAACACAAATTTCTTCTCCGGAAAGTTCACCTGCGAATGTGTTACTCCCGGGTCGAGTTTGTAAAAGCTCTCCAGCAGCCATATACAGGAACTGCAGTGCATCTGCGGTATTGTAAATGTAGCCGTGCTTATTTTACCGTCGCTGAAATCAAGAAGTTGTCTTTTTGTCGTCTCTTCGTCAAGGTACTCATACTTTATTTCGCTCCTTACCGAAGGACTTATTCCGGGGTTTTCGTATATGTCGTAGTATTTGCAGAGATTGTTTTCCTGAAGTATTTCGTAAACAAGTTTACAGCTCTGGCAGCAGAACACCTTTTCCTCTTTGTTGATGGATTTATCCCTGCATATATCCCCGCAGTGATAACATAATAACTCCTCCTTGCTGCTCGTATCCTTTCCTTCGTTCGCCATTCTTTTCCTTTCCTGTGTTTTCCTGCTAAGACCTGCTTGTGTATTTTTCTATCATTTTATAAAACTCTTCCTTCACGAACGGCTTTGACATATAATCGTCCATTCCCGCAGATACGCACTTTTCCTTGTCCGCCTTCACTGCATAAGCCGTAATACCTATTATCGGAATATGCTTACCCGTTCCTTTTTCTATCTCTCTGATAATCGAAGTTGCTTCCAGCCCGTCCATTATCGGCATCTGAATATCCATCAGTATCGCATCAAACCTCGTGCTTTCCAGCACATCAAAAATCTTTAAACCATTCTCAACTATCGTTACGTGATAGTTCTTCCTTGCAAGAAGTTCTTTCACGAGTCTCTGATTCACCACGTTGTCTTCCGCAACAAGTATGTTTATCTGGTCGTGCGGCTTTTCTTCTTTTCCCTTCTCCGAAAATTCCTCCGAAATTGCCGTACTCATCGGTTTTGCAATTTCCTGTGTCGAAAGCTTAAATGGTATGTTAAGCGAAATCTCAGTGCCCTTGCCAGTTTCCGATAACAGGAACATCTCTCCTTCCATCATTGAAACCAGATGCCTGATTATCGGTATTCCAAAACCTACTCCCGTGTACTGAAATTCCTTTGTCAGCTTCACTCTTCCCGAACTGTCAAGAGTTCCGAAAAGCTTTTCGCTCGTTTCCTTGTCAAACCCTACGCCAGTATCCTTTATCGAAATTCTCATCAGCACGTTTCCGCCGCTCCTGGATACTTCCGATAGCGATATTGTCACGTTACCAAGCTCCGTGTATTTTACCGCATTCTTTGTAAGGTTTATCAGTATCTGATTTATTCTCAGCGGGTCTCCGAATATATTGTAATTTATGTCTTTGGAAATTTCCAGTCTCAGGTTCAGCTTCTTCCTCTTTGCCTCAAAGTCCAGTATCTGTGCTGTCTTCTGTACTAAATCTCTTATGCTGAATTCAATGTTCTCAAGCTTAAGCTTTCCGCTCTCAATCCTCGAAAAATCAAGTATGTCATTTATTATAGCAAGCAGCGTACTCGAAGAAAAATTTATTATGTCCAGATATTCTTTCTGCTCTTTCGAAACGTTCGTCAGCATCATCAGCTCTGTCATTCCGATTATTCCGCTCATCGGTATTCTTATTTCCTGACTCATGTTCGAAAGAAACTGCGACTTTGCAGTATTCATCATCTCTGCCTTCACTTTTTCCTGATAAACCTGTGTGTATTTCTCTTTGTAATCTTCGCCCTTTTCCGTTTTCACCTCATCCGTTCTCACATCTTTCTTTAGAAACATACCTATCAGGAAATAGAACACTATAGACGTTAGCAGTACAAACGAAATTCCCAGCAGTATGTTGTTGAAAAAGCTCTTGTCGGAATTGCTCATAAACAGCACAAAGAGCAGCCCGAGAATGGAATATATAAACGTAATCTTTAAGGCAGTGCCCGAATTTGTATTTTTCTCTTTTTGCATAAACCCAGTATAAATTATTCTATAATAATTAATTTAATTTGTCATTTCACTTTTTCAAGCTCGTTCTTCAGGTAAGAAATCGCATCTACCGGCGTCGGATTCACACCGTTCAATATCGCAAGGTAATAGCTCACCCAGTCTCCTAAAAATATTAAGTCGAATATCCTTGCAAGCCTCGATTTGCAGTCACTGCTCAGATGCAGTATATTTGACGCATACTTCTTGTAAACCTTTTCCGTTATCTTCATCCTCATCTTTATCTTCTTGTTGTCATCCTTATCTTCCAGAAAAACCACCGCCGTCTTCTTCAGTATGTCTTCGTTCAGCTTCCACCCAACAAGTTCATTGTGGTTCATCTCGGGATAAAGGTTTCCGTATGCAAGTATCTTCGCATTCTCCGAAATCTGCCCTCTCCATCTCAGGTTTACTACATCCATCACGTCTACCGAAGAATATACCACCGGCAGTCTGTCTTTCAGCACCGCCGCAATCCTCAGTGCTTCGTTTGTGTTAAACTCAAGCGTAGAGTATTCCGTAAGTGCCTGCTCAAGGTTTATTATCACGTCATTTATCTCGCTCGACTTATCGCTTGTAAATTTCAATTTAGTAAATAATATCAAAAGAGTAAAGAAAGAATATCCCAGCGCACACCTCGGCTGTAGCCCTCCGGGAATCTTCACCACAAGGCATCCGTTTTTCTTTGCCATCTTCTCCACCGTACCGCCGCTCGTTATACAGAGTATCTGGCATTTCCTCGCAAGTGCCTCTTTAAATGCCGCCACCGTCTCTTCTGTATTTCCCGAATAACTCGAAATTATCGCAAGCGTATCCTTCTTCGCAAAGGCAGGCAGTGTGTAGTTTCTGTTTATGTAAACCGGCACCTTTATTTCGTTCGCCGTATAGCTCCTCAGTAAATCCCCGCCTATCGCCGAACCCCCAAGCCCGTTTATTACTATGTTGTTTATTCGCGCCGTCTTTATCTTGTTCACTTTCACTTTCGCCGCAATATCCACTGCATTGCATACCTGCACGGGAAAGTCATAGAGCACTCCGTACATATTCTGCTTATCGTACTTCTTTAAAATCTTTTTCTGAATCATATAATTTGTGGTTTTATTTTCCTTTTGAAATATTCAGTCAGCTTTTCCCTCACAAGCACCTCAGTCGGCAGGCACAGCAGTTCATCCACCAGCTCCTTCGCCTCGGAATATTTCACCGCCCTCACCGTCTGCTTTATCTCCGTAAACATCGAAGGCAGCACACTCAGCTCGTCAAGACCCAGCCCCACCAGAAGCGGCACCGCAAGCGGCACAGATGCCATCTCGCCGCAGATACTCACTTTAATCTTATGCTTGTGTCCGCCCTCAGCAATCATCTTAAGCGACCTGATTACCGCAGGATGAAACTGCTGGTAAAGATTAGCTATAAAATCATTGCCCCTGTCAACAGCAAGTATATACTGCGTCAGGTCATTCGTACCAATGCTGAAAAAGTCCGCCTCCTTCGCAAGCTCTTCCGCAATCAGCACCGCAGAAGGCACCTCTATCATAATCCCAAGCTGAATATTCTTATCATAAAAAATACCCTTCTCGTCAAGCTCCTTCTTCACTTCCTTAAGCAGCTTCTTCGTCTCCTTAATCTCGTCAACAGAAGTTATCATCGGCAGCATAATCTTAATGTTCTTCTTCACCGATGAAATCAGCAGTGCTTCCAGCTGCTCCCTGAACACATCTTTCTTATCCAGACACATCCTTATCCCGCGCCAGCCAAGG
>CAIUQV010000012.1 GCA_903901375.1 uncultured Ignavibacteriota bacterium | reverse complement strand
GGCTTGAGGGGATGAGGAATTATCTCCTTGTGGATATCATACTTAAAGTATCAAATGGCCATGATTCTCTCATCTCCTTAGCCAAAACTGATTTTGTAGTTATTGCAAATTTAACCTATCCTAATTATTTAAAAACTTACTTTTGCAACATACGAATGGCCAAGATAAAACACAGAAAAAAACAGGGTTTTCCTGATTTTGCTATATCCGCTTTAAAATTTTTTGTAACCATGGCAAAATCACCGAAAAAAATAGTAATATAAGAGAAGGGTATAAAATACTCCGGAAGACCTGTAACTGTTTAAGAAACTGAGTTGTTTATTCCTTTTTCACTTTATTTTATTGTTTGATTTCGAAATTTTAAAGATATGTTTAATAATAACAGAGCAGGAAAAATATTATTTAATTCAGCAGGTATACTTATACTACTGGTAGTTACGGGGATTACTTTATACTATCAGTTTAATAAGTTAACGAGGAAATCATTTTATGAAGAATCGGGAAAGAAAAACATTTCCGGACTGATAAATAATGTTGAAGTTGTATTTGATGAGTATGGAGTACCGCATATTACTGCACAGAATGAAGAAGACCTGTTCTTTACATTAGGGTATATGCATGCTCAGGACAGAATGTGGCAGATGGACCTTATCCGAAGAGT
The DNA here is from genome assembly GCA_903901375.1 of uncultured Ignavibacteriota bacterium. GTDB lineage: Bacteria > Bacteroidota > Ignavibacteria > Tepidaquicellales > Tepidaquicellaceae > CAIKZJ01. Next base: position 9,179 of record CAIUQV010000012.1, on the reverse strand, counting down.
TGCAGAAGGGAGACTAGCGGAGATAATGGGTAAAGATGTACTGGAGTATGATAAACTATTCAGAACTATAGGGATAGGAAAGTATGCATACACATTGTACAAAAGTGTTTCTCCGAAAACAAAATCAATTCTTGAGAATTATTCTAAGGGTGTAAATGCATTTATAAAGGAAAACAACAAAAAACTTCCGCTTGAATTTGATGTGCTGAACTATAAACCAGAAGAATGGAAACCTGAACATTCACTGATGGTGGTAAGAATGATGGGATGGGAACTGAACATTTCCTGGATGACTGAGTTTATGTTCGGAGAACTTGTGAGCAAGTTTGGTATGGAAAAGGCAAAAGACTTTTTTCCAAATTATCCGGAAGATGCTCCGTACATTGTGAAGCAAGAGAAGGGAAATACAAAAGATCCGAAACTGAATAAGACAGAAGCAAACCTTAAAAAGATATCAGAACTCGGAAAAGGGTTCTACGAAGGCGTGAATGATTACAGGAATTACTTCGGACTTACAGGAACTCACATTGGCAGTAATTCATGGGCTGTAAATGGTAAGAAGACAGAAGGCAAAAAACCGATACTTGCAAATGACCCACACTTAGTGCTTCAGGCGCCTTCAAGATGGTATGAAGTGGTAATAAATAATTCATCTACCAATAATTATGTTTGTGGTTTCTCGATTCCAGGTGCTCCCGGTATTGCGATTGGTTCAAACGGTTCGATTAGCTGGGGAATTACAAATCTGATGAATGATGATTCGGATTTTTTAGTATTAAGAATAGATTCAACAAACAGTGCGAGATATATTTATAAGGATGTTTCTTACGATATAGACAGTACAGAAGAATACATCAGAATAAAAGATGTGAAGGATGAAGTACCTTACACAGTTTATTCGACGAAGGTTGGTCCTGTGATATCAAACCTTGACAGGACAGGGTTTCTGGAAGGCGGTAATTTTAAAGTAGGTGAAAAATATCTTATGACTTTCAAATGGACAGGTTTTGAAGTGAGCGATGAGATAAAGTGCTTTTTTGATGTTGGTCTTTCAAGGAACTGGGACGATTTCCGTAAATCTCTTCAGAGTTTCGGATTACCTGCATCTAATTTTACTTATGCAGACGTAAACGGAAACATTGGTTATCAGGCGGCAGGAAAGATTCCTATCAGAAAAGGTGAGAATGATTTTAATGCATCAATACCTAACAATGAGGATATAGAGTGGACCGGGTTTGTGAGTTTTGATGAATTGCCGACTGTATATAACCCTGAGGATAACTTCATAGCGACTGCAAATAACAAACCGTTAAAAGACTACAAACACTACATATCAAATTTATATGAACCTCCGTACAGAGCAGCGAGGATTGAGGAAGTGCTCAGATTAAAGTCTAATATGACTTCGCAGGAATTTAAACTTTTACAGAACGACGTTGTAAGTTTACAGGCAAAAGAGTTTTTCAAGTATGTTCTGGAAGCTTATAAAGATTCTGCAAAAATAAATACAGATGAGAACAAGATTATATCTGCAATAAAGAAATGGGATTATAATCTGAATAAACTGAGTGGTCTGGCAAGTTTGTTTGCAGAATTTGAACTACAGTTGTATATTGAACTATATAAATATAAACTTGGTGATAAACTTTTCTACGATTACATATATGTGAACAATGTACCTGTGAGGAATACGGCAAAGTTACTGAAGGAAAACAATTCGTGGATAATTGGCGACTATAAAGATACGGTGAAGAATGATGCGAGGAATATACTAATAAGGAAAGTATTCAAAGCATCAATTGAGAAATGCAAACAAAGGTTTGGTAGTGATGATTTTGAGAAATGGGAATGGGGAGATATACATCCTGTAGTGATAAAACATCCGCTTGGAATAGTACCATCGCTCAGCAGGATACTTAACATAGGGCCGTTTGAAGTGAGCGGGATAGGTACAACAGTAGCCAATACAGAATATTCTTTCAGGAAGTCGATAGAGACACAGGAGTTTGAGTGTTTTATAGGAGCATCAACAAGGTTTATATTTGATTTTAACGAACCAAAGTATTATTTCTCAATACTTCCTTCCGGACAGTCCGGACAGCCTCAGCACACCAACTATTCAAATCAGACACGGCTCTGGATGAACGGTGAATATAAAAAGGTTTATCTGAATTCTGAGGAAGTGAAAGCTACAGGAAAAGATGTTAAGGTACTAAACCTTTATCCGTAATGCTCACCAATCAGTCGAAATATGAAAAGTATAAACCTAAGAAAAGGTTCGGACAGAATTTTCTTGTAGATGATAATATTGCAAGGAAGATTGTTCGTTCGCTTGAAATTTCAGAAAGTGATTATGTAATTGAGATAGGACCAGGGCAGGGTGCTTTAACGAAACATCTTGTAAACGAAACAAATAGATTTCTGGCGGTTGAGATAGACAGGAACGTTGCAGAAAAGCTTAAGGATGAAGGATATAACGTAGTCTTAAAGAGTTTTCTCGATTTTGATTTTGAAAGTGATTTAACTTCAAGAAAAAGCAAAGAGCAGATTAAAGTGATTGGAAATATACCTTACAATATTACATCCGATATACTTTTTAAACTTCTAGACAGTAAGGTTAAAATAGATTCCTGTGTGCTTATGATACAGAAAGAAGTTGCTGAAAGACTTGTAGCCGGAATCAGCACAAAGCAGTATGGGATACTTGCAGTACAATTTCAGGCTCTTGCGGAAGTTAAGCTATTATTCAATGTACCACCAACAGCATTCTTTCCTAAGCCCGATGTGAACTCGAGTGTGATTCGAATAAAGTTCAGGAATGAAAAATATAAGGTTGAAAATATAAGTATGTTTAAAGAATTTGTCAGAAGTGCATTCAGCAAAAGGCGTAAGACGCTCAGGAATTCTCTGAAGGATTTTCTGGATAGAAACAGTCTTAAGACAGAAGATTTTGAGCTGGATTTTGTAAGAAGAGCGGAAACGCTTACGGTAAAAGAGTTTGTGGACTTGAGTAATATTGCAGCGGGAAAGATTCTTAAGTAGGTTCACAGAGACCACAGAGTAGGCACAGAGACCACAGAGTAGGCACAGAGACCACAGAGTAGGCACAGAGACCACAGAGTTTTTTAGACTAAGATATTTAAAGATAGATAATATAGAGCTTCTGATTGATAGAAAATGATAGACGAGATTAAGAAGATATTATTTGATTCGGTTTTATTTAAGGATAAAATTAATTTTACTGACGGGGAGCTGAACGTCTCCGGACTGCATGGCTCACTGTTGTCATTTTTTATAGATAAGCTTCAAAGCAAACATTCTCCCAAAATTGTATATGTATCTTCTGATATTGAAAAGATATATAAAGTTAAGGGTGACCTTGATGTACTTTCCGAATTTGATAATGTTTCTGTCTTTTCATCGGATAAAAATACTGAAAGCGAAGAATACACACGGACATTAAATTTCCTCACAAACAGCGACGAATATATAGTGCTGATCCATTCTGATATTTTAAACAAGAAATTAATAGAGAAGAAAAAGTATAAAGAATCGCTTTTATCATTAAAGAAAAACGATGAGTATTTGTTTGAGGAATTGATTGCAAAACTCGAAGAATATCAGTTTGTGAAAAGGGATTTTGTAGATGAAGTAGGTGATTATTCTGTACGCGGAGGCATAATAGATTTATTTCCTGAGCATTATGATTCACCATTGAGGATTGAATTTTTCGGAGAAACAATCGAGTCTATAAGAGAATTTGATATAAAGAGCCAGAGGTCGCTTAAAGAACTACAGCAGATTACTATTGGAATAAATCTTAGTTTCAAAGAGGATATTGAAAATGAAACGGAAGGTGAGGCTTCAATTACAGAATATTTCACTGATGATATAATAGTGGTAATTGACGAGAAGGAATCAATATCAAATGAACAATTTCTTAACAGCATAAAAAGTAACAGAAGGATTTACATTTCTTCGATTAAATCATCTGAAGAAAGTGTGCTTGATTTTAGTTCTAAGGTACAACCGGATTTAAACTCAAACATAAAAGCACTTTTTAAAAACCTTGTTGAGTACATTAAGAAAGATTACCATGTATTTTTACTGAGTTCAGATGAACATCAGTCGGAAAGAATGAAGAGACTGATTTATGATTTAGAAGAGGATTTTCTGATTGAGGAAAAGATAGATGCGAAAGTAACGCACAAGATAAATTTTTATGAAGAATCATTACAGGAAGGGTTTATTTATCCTTCAGGTAAATTACTTGTTTATACAGAGCATCAGTTATTCGGGAGATATTTCAGGCAGACAAAGAAGCGGAAGAAAAGATTCCGTGGAATGACGTTTGATGAAGTAAAGGAATTAAAGCCGGGAGATTATGTTGTTCACAGGGATTTTGGTATTGGTATATATTCCGGTTTAAGGAAAATAAAAGTCGGCAACAATCAGCAGGAAGTTGCGAAACTTTCTTATGCAGGAGGAGACAGTATATTCCTGAACCTGAACTACGTAAATCTTATAAATAAATATTCTGCAGGGGAGGGCATTTCTCCAACACTCACAAGGCTTGGCGGCGGTGAGTGGATGAAGATAAAAGAAAAAGCTAAGAAGAAAGTTAAGGACATAGCACGCGATTTGATATTGCTGTATGCAAAGAGAAAATCTGCAATCGGGTTTTCCTATTCGCCCGATTCTCACTGGCAGAGAGAACTTGAAGCAAATTTTATGTATGAAGATACTCCTGACCAGTATTCGGCGACTGAGGATGTGAAACATGATATGATGAACACAAATCCGATGGACAGACTTGTATGCGGAGATGTCGGGTTTGGAAAAACAGAAGTGGCAGTAAGGGCAGCCTTTAAAGCAGTACTTGACAATAAACAGGTTGCAGTGCTTGTGCCGACTACTATACTGGCAGTACAGCATTATAATACTTTCAGGGACAGATTGAACTCATTTGCAGTTGATGTACATGTGATTTCCAGGCTTCAGTCGAAAAAAGAGCAGAAGGAAATTCTAGAAAAATTAGCTGAGGGGAAAGTTAATATATTAATAGGAACTCACAGACTTCTTTCAAAGGATATATTATTTAAAGATTTAGGTCTTCTTATTATTGACGAAGAGCAGAGGTTCGGAGTGAAGGCAAAGGAAAAACTGAGAGCTATACAACCGAACATTGATACATTAACTTTGACTGCAACACCAATACCGAGAACACTTAATTTTTCATTGCTTGGTGCAAGGGATTTATCCGTGATAAACACTCCCCCAAAGAACCGTAAACCAATCATTACAGAAATAATTCAGTTTAAATGGTCAGTGATTGCTGATATAATTAAAAAGGAACTTGAGAGAGGTGGTCAGGTTTATTTTGTGAACGATAAGATTGATAAGCTATATGAACTTGCGGATAAACTGAAAGAATACATTCCATATGCAAAGACAGGTATAGGGCACGGACAAATGGATGCAAATGAACTTGAGGATGTGATAGTTGATTTTATAGAAAAGAAACTAAATGTACTTTTCTGTACTAAGATAATCGAATCAGGTCTTGATATTCCGAATGTTAATACGATTATTATTAATAATGCAAATATGTATGGATTGTCTGAATTGTATCAGCTTCGCGGTAGAGTGGGAAGAAGCGACACACAGGCATATGCATATTTTATTTCCCCTCCGGCAGGAAAGCTTACTAAAACAGCTGTGAGAAGATTACAGGCGATTGAAGAGTATACTGAGCTTGGGTCGGGATTTAACCTTGCGATGAGAGATATGGAAATCAGGGGAGTTGGAAACCTGCTTGGCAAAGACCAGAGCGGTTTTGTTCATCAGATGGGCTTTGAGATGTTTATAGAAATAATAGATGAAGCAGTTTCAGAACTTAAGGAAAATGAATTTAAAGAAATTTTTAAGGAAGAGGAATCACTTAAGAAAATAAGCGAGAAGATAAAGAAGAGGGAAGAATTTTATCCTACGATAGTTGAGAATGATTTGAATGCACTGATACCCGAGGAGTACATTGAAAACGATACTGAAAGACTGAATATTTATAAAAGGTTGTATGAGGTAAAGACGAAACAGGAGCTGAAAGTTATTGAAGACGAGCTGCGAGACAGGTTTGGTGGTTTTGGTTCTGAAGTTGGGAATCTGCTTAGTGTGATAGAAATCAAAGTAAGGGCAACAGAGATTGGCCTTGAGAAGATAAACATAAACGGCAGCGAGATGCTATTGTATTTTCCGGAAGAGAAGGAACACAGGATATTCAAAAGCGATTTCTTCAATAATTTAGTTCAGAGACTTTCAGCAACAAAGTCCAGAAAATATACTTTTGTGAACAATAAAGACAGACTTATAGTGCTTGTAAACCTTGATTTTGATGATGAAGAGAAGAGGATTCAGGAAATAAGGAAGATGATGGAAGATTTACTGTATGGAGATAAGGGAACTGAGGAAAAAGTTACAGTAGAATGATTTGTGAAGAATGGCAGTAAGTTTTTTGATTATGTATTATTCTGTTTCAAAAGTCATTTAAATTTGGCAATTTTAAAGAACATAATTTTAGATATGAAAAAAGTAATAATTCTCTTACTGATGTTAGGGGTGACATCAGGTTTATTTTCCCAGTATACTAACATAACTATTAGTACGACAAATTCTCCGAATGAACCATCGATAGGTATGAAATACAAGGATCCAAGATATCTTGTTGCGGGTTCTAACGCGTTCATTACAGGTGGAGGTTATGGTGGGTATTATTATTCGACAGATGCAGGATTAACCTGGACTTCTAAATTTGATTTAACTTCAACTTATGGTGTGTATGGTGACCCTTGTATAATATCCGATACAACAGGTGCATTTTATTATTTCCATCTTTCAAACGGTGGTGGTGCATACTGGCTGGATAGAATGGTCTGCCAGAAGTCAACTAATAATGGAGTAAACTGGAATAATGGTTCTTTTTTTGGTTACAATCATCCAAAAGATCAGGACAAAGAATGGGTTGTGGTAGATCCAAGAAATAATTATATGTATGCAACATGGACTCAGTTTGATGTTTACGGATCTTCAACACAAACAGACAGTTCAAATATACTGTTTTCGAAATCTACCGATGGTGGTGCGTCATGGTCAAATTTTATCAGAATTAATAAACTTGGCGGAGATTGTATTGACGAAGATAACACAGTTGAAGGTGCAGTACCAACTGTAGGTCCAAATGGTGAAATTTATGTAGGCTGGTCTGGTCCAAAGATAAGAAATTCACAATTCGGTATATTCTTTGATAAATCTACAGATGGCGGAACTACCTGGTTAGCAAATGATATTTACGTTGCAGATCAACCGGGAGGATGGGATTATTTAGTTGGAGGTATTTATCGTTCAAACGGACTTCCTATAACATGTTGTGATATTTCAAACAGTCCATACAGAGGTTATATTTATATTAACTGGACAGACAGTGCTAGTGCGAATAATCACGATGTAAAATTTGTAAGGTCTACAAACGGCGGATTAAACTGGAGTACTCCACTGAAAGTAAATGGAGATGCTTCAAACAGAGAACAGTTTTTCTCGTGGATGACAGTAGATCAAGTTACAGGTTATATTTACATAGTGTATTATGACAGAAGAAACACAACTGGAAATACGACGGATTTTTATATGTCTAAATCAACAAATGGAGGTGTGAGTTTTACTGATGAAGTAATCAGTTCATCTTCATTCACTCCAACATCATCAACATTTTTCGGTGATTATACAAACGTTTCTGCTTACAATGGTGTTGTCAGACCAATATGGATAAGGCTTCAGGGAACGGCACTTAGTTTAATGACAGCTATAATTGGTACACCGACAGGAATTTCAGAACCGGTGACAATAACTCCGACTGATTATAAGCTTGAACAGAATTTCCCGAATCCGTTTAATCCTTCTACTACAATAACATATTCCCTGCCAAAGAACGATTTTGTAACTTTGAAAGTATATGATATGCTTGGAAGGGAAGCAGCGAATCTTGTGAATGAATACAAATCGGCAGGTGTATATAATTTTGATTTTAACGGTAAGGATTTACCGAGTGGTATATATTTTTATAAATTAACAGCAGGCGAATTTTCTTCTACGAAGAAAATGATGCTGAATAAGTAAATATTCAAATGGCGGATTAATAACCCGCCGTTTTTGTTTAATACAGAGTCTTTTTAGAAATTAAATTACAGCCATGAAGAAACTTGTATTAATTGTTTTTGCATTAACACTGATTTATACAAACGTCAATGCATTATATATCTGGCAGGATTTTGATAATCCTTCATTTCCTCCGAGAGGATGGACTCTCGGTACAACAAACGCATTTAACTGGGAATGGTCTATCCGTTGCGGCGGATACGGTTCCGGATATGGAGCTATTAAAGCAAACTTCAACGATGCAGTTGCAGGATTAACTTTTGATTTAATATCTCCGGTCTTTTCTCCTGCAGTTTCCACTGACTCATTAAGTTTTGACCATGCATACACTTGTTATTCAACAGAAAATGATCAGCTTAAGATATGGTATTCAACAAACGGCGGCTCGGTCTGGACAGAACTTATTACATTAAACGGCGGAGCATCGGGTCCTTTGAAAACGGCTCCTGTTACAGGTACTCCTTTCGTTCCGCTTTCAACACAGTGGGCGAGTAAGAAATATGGATTACCTGCAGGTACTAATATGCTGAAGTTTACAGCGATATCGGCAATCGGGAATAACCTTTATCTTGATAATATCAAAATAGGTACTTCTTACAGCAATGACGTTGGAGCTTCGGGGTTTAAGAGATACATAAAAACATTTACTACCGGAACGATTGATACTCCGAGAGTTTACGTCAGGAATTTTGGAAACACGACACAGTCATTTAACGTTAGCGTTACAATAAATCCCGGTTCCTACAGTAATACGCAAGCAGTAACAAGTTTAGTTCCCGGACAGATGACTTTAGTTAATTTCCCTCAGTGGACTGCACCAACAAACGGTACATATACTTTTAAGGCAATAACCGGATTAGCAGGAGACCAGAATTTAAGTAATGACACAATAATAAACACTTATTATGTAAGCAATAATCCAAGAAATGTTCTTGTTGAATATTGTACAGGAACCTGGTGCCAGTGGTGCC
>CAIUQV010000011.1 GCA_903901375.1 uncultured Ignavibacteriota bacterium | reverse complement strand
TTTATATTATAATACTATGGAAAACATACTGACACAGAAGCCATTTCCGGAAGAATATCCCGGACATTATATACATTATGTTGATTTAGTAAAAGAAGGAAACATACTTGATATATTTGAGCAACAGTCCGCGATAACTCACGAATTCTTTTCCGGTTTACCTGAAAAGCTTGGCGACCACACGTATGCATTCGGCAAATGGTCGATAAAGGAAATAGTCGGTCATTTAATAGACACTGAAAGGATTTTCAGTACAAGGGCAATGAGGATTGCGAGGGGTGACAAACAGGCATTACCGGGATTTGAGCAGGATGATTACGTTAAGAATGCAGGATTTTTCAAGAGGACATTAAAAGACCTTGTAGATGAAAGGCTGATGTTAAGAGCGGCAAACATGAAAATGTTCAGAAGTTTTGAGCCGTTAACATTTTTAGAAAAAGGAACAGCAAACGACAATGAAATAACTGTCCGTGCAATATTATACTTACTGACCGGACACGAAATTTATCATATAAAGTTTATTAGGGAAAATTATTTGTAAATTTTCTGGGGAGAAAAGAGGAACAAATAATTAAAATGGAGATAAAACTATGCTTAAAATAGCAAAGAACTTGCTTTTTGCAGTTACTGCAATGATGATTCTGTTAACTATAAACGGGTGCACAAAACGCTCAATGACAGGAAACAACAGTGATTCGCTGAAAGTTATAGATGTTAACAAAACAAAGGACAGTACCGATATTTACGGAAAAGGATATTTTGATTACAGGGATTCGATAGAAAGTTATCATATGGGTTATTCTATACCGAGAGACAGCGTATACAAAGTCGAGAACCTCAAGGCATTTGAACAGCTGAATTTACTCATAAGCAGGGATTCATTAAATCCGGGGCCATACCTTGACAGAGGAAACCACCTGCAGAACATACACAAGTATATTGAAGCTATAAAAGATTACGACCGGTACATACAGTTAAATCCGTACAACCATTCTGCTTACCAGAACAGAGGAACGGCACACGAAAGGTTAAAACACTATGACAAAGCTTTATGGGATTACCAGAAAGTGCTCGTATTAAAGCCGGATGATACTATTGCAAACTTTAACAAGGGAGTAATCTACGACGTAATAAATGAGCCATGGCAATCAATAAAAGAATACGACACTGTGATAGTAAAGGACCCGCGTTTAGCAAAGGCTTATTACAACAGAGGGTCTGCGTATGAGAGAGTAGAAAAATATGAGGAAGCGATAAAAGATTACCAGAAAGCAATACAACTAAATCCTACATACAAGGAAGAGCTTTCGAGAAAGATTGAATATTTAGACTATACGTTCAGATAAAAAATTATGCGGGATTGGATTTTATTTAAAATTCAATCCCCAGCTTCCAGCTGTTCTGATAGTTACAACGTAAGCATCAGTAATAGGAATTTCTATTTCTGTTTTACCCTCATAATTACCCTTAGTCTGAGCAAGTACCTTCAGAAGTTTACCGTCTGAGGTTTTAATATCTGCATAAAAATCCCCTTTACCTTCGTGAAAATACTCAAATAAAGATGCGCCTTTATTCAGGCTGATAATGTTTGTCTTATCACCTTTACCAGTATATGCAAATCTGTACTGAACACCTTTACCTTCTTCGGTAGTTTTATATTCAGTATCGAACAACATTTTAATGTTTTCATTGAGCAGCCAGTACGCAACACCAAAAAGTCCAAAGACAAATATAACGCTGATTACAAGCCTGGCTTTTGAATTCTTTGCCATAATTATTATAATTTAACAGTAATATAGTCATTTTAATTAATTACCTCAAGATTTATTGTTATGTATTTATATTTAAGGTTGTTTAAATAAATCAAATTGGTTCATACGAAAGTGCTTCTGAGATTGAACTTTTCCTTGCGATGTACCATACATACATTTAAATACCATTATAATAATCCGCCACCGAGCATTAACCTGAAACCACCAATGAACACTGCTATAGAACAAAGAATGATTCCGGTAATGGCAGGGCCTTTTGAATTTTCATTAGATGCAGCACTGATAATACTTAATATCAATCCTGCAAATGCAAGTGGAATATTAAACCAGTTGAACCATCCAAGAAAAGGAATCAAACCGATGAAAAAACCGACGATTGAAATAACTCCAAAAACTAATCCTACAATTCCCATAATAAAAGTATTTGTTTAAGACAAAATATATTATTTATGCAAATTAAGCAAGAATTAACAATAAACCGGAATTTAATGAAAATGCTTAATAATATTGATTTCTCTATCATTTATGAGTAATATTAACCAATTAAAAACATAATCCATCTGAATGGGCAAAGGGAAAGAAACAGATTCATTGAAACTAAAATTAAAGTCTGAGGAGAAAAAACGTAAGAAGCTTGAGGAACAGTTAAAACAGGCAAACCTCGAATCAGAGAATATAAAATCTGAGTTAAGAAAATTAAAAAAGATTACCAGGGACGACACACGAAAGAAGACAAAAGAACTGGAAATATCAAGCAAGAAAATAGCTAAAACCAACTCGAGACTTTCATCTTTAGTCTTAAACCTGCAATACGGTATACTACTGGAGGACGAAAACAGAAAGATAGTTTTAATAAATCAGAAGTTCTGTAATCTGTTTGGAATAAATGCAGCACCTGAAACTCTTCACGGGCTCGATTGCGGATTGATGGCAAATGAAATGAAATCGTACTTTATGAATGAAGACAACTTCATAAAGAACATTGACAAACTTCTGCAAAAAAAGAAAGTAACACTGTCAGATAAAGTAAAACTAAAAGACGGTCGGGTATTTTCGAGAGATTATATCCCTGTCTGGGTGGACAGTGAGTACTCAGGACATTTATGGGTATATTCGGACGTTACTGAAAAGATAAAGTCTGATGAAATACTGAATGAGCAGAAATTATTCTACGAAGAAATACTTAACAACATACCTTCAGATATAGCAGTATTCGGGCCGGAACACGAATATTTATTCGTAAACCCAATAGGAATTAAAGACCCTGAATTAAGGAAATGGATAATAGGCAAAAGAGATGAAGATTACTGCAAATTAAAAGGAAAGAGTTTACAAATTGCTGAAGGCAGAAGAAAATTCTTTAATGATGTTGTCAATGCGAAATCACAGAAAGAATGGGAAGAAGTACTGACTGACAGCAAAGGCAATTCAGATTATCATTTAAGAAGAATGCTGCCAATATATGATAATAAAGATAAACTGAAGATGGTAATAGGATACGGACTGAATATATCCGTGATTAAAAGAGCACAAAAGCTGACCGAAGAAGCAGCGAAAAACAAAGAGAGATTTCTTGCCAATATGAGCCATGAAATACGCACACCTATGAACGGAATTCTGGGGTTAGTGAATTTACTTTTTAAGACAGCACTTTCAGACGACCAGAAGAATAAACTGAAGCTTATAGAAGACTCAGCACAGAACCTACTTATAATCATTAATGACATACTTGATATGGAGAAGATAGGTTCGGGAAATATTAACTTTGAGAACATAAGATTTTCAGTTTATGAAAGGCTGGAGACTGGATTAAGAGTATTTTCTCTTGGCAAGAATGACAAGAGCATTGACATAAAGTTTAAAACAGATATAAACAAGGATACATACGTTATCGGAGACCCGACGAGGTTCTTGCAAATAGTGAGTAATTTAATGAGTAATGCTTTGAAGTTTACACAAAAAGGATTGATTAAATTATCTGCTCATGTACTTTCAGAGGACGATGAGAATCTGACCTTGCAAATATCGGTAAGTGATACGGGTATTGGAATACCCGAGCATAAAGTTGAGAGTATATTTAAACCATTTACTCAGGCAGACGCAAATACGAGCAGGCTTTACGGAGGTACGGGTTTAGGATTAAACATTTCGAAAAGTCTGGTAGAGCTAAATGGAGGTAAAATATGGGTTGAAAGCGAACTTGGAAAAGGAAGTACTTTTTACTTTACAATAGTTTTCAAGAAAAGTAAATCAACTGATATAGTGAATTCTGATGAAATACCTTCAGTAATACAGGACAATCTAAACAGTCTGAAAGTACTGCTTGTAGAAGATAACGAAATAAACATGCTGTTTGCGAAGAACATAATGGAATTATGGGGTGTGAATGTATCGACAGCGGATAACGGACTTGAAGCAATTCAGCTATTAAATGACAATCACTTTGACATAATACTGATGGACATACAGATGCCTGTTATGAACGGAATTGATACGACAAAATACATACGGAAAATGAGTATAAAGGAAACAGCTAATGTACCAATAATTGCTTTGACTGCTAATGCCATAAAGGGTGACGAGATTGAATACTTTGACGCCGGGATGAATGATATACTGACAAAACCTTTCACTGAAGAAGAACTTTACAGAGTAATTAACAGGAATGTTGATGTTAAATGGAATAAAAAATCGGATGCAACGGATGAAACCGAGCAGAGAAAAGAAAATACGATGGAGCAATTGTACAATCTGGAAAACCTGAACGAAATTTCGGATGGTAATATATCTTTTATCAAAAGGATGATAAATTTATTCATAAAGTCTGTACCACCTATTATTGCTGAGATGAAAGAAGACCTTTTGAATCAGAACTGGCAAAAAATAGGTGAGAATGCGCACAAAATTAAGCCTTCGATAGGCATTTTTAACATCAGTGAATCGAAGGAATACATAGAACAGATTGAACATTTTGCAAGAAACGTAAAAGAACCTGCCAAGCTGGAGAGCTTAATAATGGCGATGGACAGGAATATCGGAAGTGTTTTAAAAGAACTGGAAAAAGAGCTGGAAAAATTATAATGTAATGAATTGAAATTAATATTTTAATTGCTTATTTTTACATTTTACAACGGAGTCGTAGTTCAGTTTGGTTAGAACGCCTGACTGTCACTCAGGAGGTCGCGAGTTCGAGTCTCGTCGATTCCGCAATAAAAATAAGCCACTTAGCGATTAACTAGGTGGCTTTTTCATTTATAGAAAATACTCTTATTTAATACTGGAATTAAATGCAGGAAGTCACCCCGAGTGCTCGGGAAGTCTCGTCGATTCCGCAAAAATGCCAGTATTTATTTAGATAATGGCATTTTTCATTTATAGCTGGTTTTACTTTCATAAATACACAATTCAGTAGAAAACAGAGTAACAAATTCAAGTAAATTTCCGAAAATTACCATTTAAATCAGTCTATACAGTAAATTTTACACCTTATATTATTCCGAAAATAAGTATTATTGTACTGAATCAAATTTTATCCAATGATATTAGTTACAGGCGGAGCAGGTTACATCGGCTCACATACAGTGAAAAAATTAGCGGAAAACGGCAACGAGGTATTGATTGTTGATAATCTTTCAAGAGGATTTAAAGAAGCGATACATCCAAAAGCTAAGTTCGAAAACGCGGATTTACTTAATCCGGAAGGATTGAAAAAAGTTTTCTCAAAATATGAAATTGACTCAGTAATTCATTTTGCAGCATTTGCATACGTCGGAGAATCTGTAGAAAATCCCGAATTGTACTATACGAATAATGTTGTTGGCAGTTATAATTTAATAAAAACAGTCAAAGAATTCGGAATAAAGAAATTTGTGTTCTCATCGACTTGTTCTATTTACGGTAATCCTGAAAGAATCCCGATTTCTGAGAACGAGACTTCGAAACCGATTAATCCTTATGCCAAAACCAAGTTAATAATAGAGAACATACTTGAAGATTTTGATATGTCATACGGGCTTAAATATGCAGCATTAAGATATTTCAATGCTGCTGGATGTTCAGAAGACGGAGACATCGGAGAAAGCCACGATCCTGAACCGCACCTGATTCCCCTCGTACTGAAGACAATACTTGGTGAAAGAGACGAACTGAAAGTCTTCGGTAATGATTATGATACACCGGATGGCACTTGTATAAGGGACTATATCCATGTATACGACTTAGCTGATGCACACATCAGGGCTTTGGAATATCTTAGTAAAGGCGGTGATTCAAACGTAATAAATCTTGGAACAGGAGACGGCAACAGCGTGCTTGATATAATAAATGTTTCAGAGAAATTAACCGGTAAAAAAGTTAAATATACAATCTGTCCGCGAAGAGCGGGTGACCCTGCTGTACTGGTTGCGGATAATAAAAAAGCACGTGAAGTTTTAGGGTGGATCCCTAAATACGATTTAACTAAAATCATTGAGACTGCATGGAAGTGGCAGTGCAACAGAAAGTATTAATATAAGCCCCGTTAGGCTAATGGATAAACCAGCAGATTCCGGTTCTGCATTTGGAAGTTCGAATCTTCCACGGGGCACTTAACAATTCAGCAATTATATATTTCGAGAGATTTTTGAAGCGAAATAATATCAGTAAAGCATTATAATTATGCTTGTAATACTTTATATTAACGTTAAGTAATTTAACACGACTATGGAATTAAAAAGTGACTTAAGGCTGGCAGTATTAATAGATGCTGATAATGTACCTTATTCAAACATAAAAGAAATGCTTGAAGAGATTGCAAAGTACGGCATACCGACTTTTAAGAGAATATATGCAGACTGGACCAAACCAACTGTATCCGGCTGGAAAACAGTTTTACTCGAAAATGCGATTACACCGATACAGCAATACAGTTATACGCAGGGAAAGAATGCAACAGATTCGGCGATGATAATAGATGCTATGGATATTTTGTATTCGGGCAGAGTGGATGGATTCTGTATAGTATCCAGTGACAGCGATTTTACAAAACTGGCAATCCGGCTCAGAGAAGCAGGAATGAAAGTTTTTGGATTTGGAGAAAAGAAAACACCACAACCGTTTATTTCTTCCTGTGACAAATTTATATATCTGGAAATACTTTCGAAGAAAGTTGAAATAGATGATGAAAAGAATGAGAATCTTCATATTGAAAAGAAAACCTTTAAAAGAAAATCCCGTTCTGCAAACATAAAACCTATGTTAAAAGCTGACAGAAAACTAATAGAAATAATAATAGAGAGTATTGAAGATATAGCAGATGAAAACGGATGGGCATTTCTTGGCGACCTTGGGAATTTTCTTCTTAAAAAACAGCCAAACTTTGACCCAAGAAACTATGGTTATGCAAAACTTGTACCACTTATAAAGAGTTTTGGCAGGTTTGAAATAGATGAGCGAGAAGTAGGCAAGGGCAGGATAAAGCATGTTTATGTGAGAACAAAATAATTACACTTCATTTACTGCAATCGAGAATATTATTTTTATACAGAAATTTTTAACGAAACATAATTAAGATGATTATTTTCAAATCTGCAAACACAGTTGTAACGCAAACAGTATTTTTATTATTTCTTGGTTTATGTTTAACTCCGTTAATTGATCCCCCACTGGCTTTACTCTTAGGGTTTATATTTGCGCAGCTTTTTAATCATCCTTATAAGAAATATAATCATAAAACAACACAGTGGTTATTAAAAATTTCAGTAGTTGGACTTGGTTTTGGAATGAATGTACAGCAAGCAATACAGGCAGGAAAAGAAGGAATTGTCATTACAGTATTTTCTATTCTCTCCACATTTCTGGTAGCCATGATATTTGCTAAATGGCTGAAAGTGGACAACAAGATTTCATATTTAACTGCAACCGGAACTGCAATATGCGGCGGCAGTGCTATTGCAGCAGTAGCGCCAATAATTAAGGCTGATGAAAAACAAATAAGTGTTTCTCTGGGTACAGTGTTTATACTGAATTCACTTGCGTTGTTTATATTTCCGGTAATCGGACATTTACTGAATTTGTCTCAGCATCAGTTCGGCCTATGGGCTGCAATCGCGATACACGACACAAGTTCTGTAGTCGGTGCAGCAGCTAAGTACGGACAGGAGGCTTTGCAGGTAGCTACAACGGTTAAACTTGAACGGGCATTATGGATAATACCTCTTTCACTAATAACTGCATTTACATTCAAAACAGAGAATACAAAAATCAAAATTCCGTACTTTATAGGTTTTTTCGTTATCGCAATGATAATCAGTACTTATATCCCTGATTATCAAAAAGTGTATGATGTATTTGTAATTACTGGCAGAAAGGGACTGACCGTAACTTTATTTCTGATTGGAACAGGACTTTCACTCAGTTCAATAAAAGCAGTAGGTGCAAGACCTTTAATTCAATCTGTTTTGATCTGGGTTTTCATAAGTGTATTGTCTATTATTTATATTTTTCTAACATGATAAATTTTTATCAGACATTAATTGTTTAATCATATAAATAAAACAATCAAATAATGGAGATAAGTAAAGCAGATTTTTATTGGTCAGGTGAAAGAGAACCTCATCTTAACAGAAGAAAAGAAATTTTAAAAAAGTATCCTGAAGTCAGAACATTAATTGGTCCGGACATTAAACTTGCAGTTTATACTGTCCTTTTGGTTTTTATACAGTTAATATCTGCTGCTTATGTACAAAAATTACTCGAACTTCCATACGGGATTGTTTATTTTATAATTGCAGTATATTTTTTCGGAGCAACATTTACGCATTCTTTATTTCTGGCTATACATGAAATAACACATAATCTCGCTTTTAAAGGACAGACAGCAAATAACTGGTTGGCATTATTCGCAAATCTTCCAATTGTATTCCCTTACGCAATGGGGTTTAAGGTCTATCACACAATGCACCACAGACATCAGGGAGTAGACGGACTTGATGTGGATGTTCCAACATATTCTGAAGCAAAAATATTCAGGGGTATGATAGGAAAATCAACCTGGGCATTTATACAGATATTATTTTATGCCTTCAGGCCGGTGTTTGTTCACCCCAAGAAGCTAAACAAATGGCAGGTTATCAATTTAATATTTCAGGTTAGTTTAATATCAGTATTTGTATATTTTGCAGGCTGGTATGCGTTGTTATATTTAGTACTTGCTGATTTCATTGCAGGAAGTTTGCATCCAATGTCAGGCCATTTTATAGCAGAACATTACGTATTTAAAGAAGGCCAGGAAACTTATTCCTATTATGGACCTCTGAATATGCTGGCATTTAACGTTGGTTACCATAACGAACATCATGATTTTCCAAGTATACCGGGAAGCCGTCTCCCGCGTTTAAAAAAGATGGCACCTGATTTTTATAATAATCTTCATGTACATAAATCATGGATTATGGTACTTGTCAGATTTATTTTAAATCCGAACATCAGTCTGTATTCAAGGATTAAAAGAAATTAATATCTGTTTTTCTTCTTACCTTTTTTAGGTTTACCGGAAAAGAACTTATTGGATGAACGGTTTCTTTTACCTTTATCTTTACTTCCGCTGAATTTATCTCCGTCCATAAACAATGATGTATCGACAAATTTTCTTTCACCCGACTTTTTATTTCTAAAATCCGTGTACTCAAACCTATCAGATTTCTTATCTCTAAATTTCTTATCACTGAATTTCTTATCACCGAATTTCTTATCACTAAATTTCTTTTTGCCAGATTTCCTGTCATTAAATTTATTATCAGAATTTTTCTTACCGGCAAATTTTTTATCACTGAAATTTCTGTCTCCTTTTCTCTTACCACCCCTGCTTCCACCTGAATCCCTTGACTTTTTTCTCCTATCGGATCTTGAGTCTCTGTCATACCTTCTATCGTCATCGTAGGGATTTTTATGAAAGTCCTGATTTTTATCGAATCCTTCGTTCTTAACATCAATAGTCATTTTTAATAATGCTGCGGCAATATCGATAGATGAGTAATCTTCACCCATCATCTGTTCAACAAGAGTGACAAACTTTCCTGTATGTCCTAAATTTATAATTTCTTTTACATCTTTACCGATTATTTCAAGTCTTGTTGCATCAAGTTCACTAAGCGTAGGAATATCACGTCTGACAATCTTCAAGTCGTTTAGTTTTTCAATTCTTTTAAGACTCGACAATTGACGTCCAACAACAAAAGTAAAAGCAATTCCGGTTTTACCAGCCCTTCCTGTACGACCGATACGGTGTATATAATCTTCATCGTCTCTTGGTAAATCGTAATTAAATACGGCTTCAACATCATTCACATCTATCCCTCTTCCTGCTACGTCTGTTGCAACAAGTATTTCAGTGCTTCCGTTTCTGAAACTGTTCATAACTTTTTCTCTTTGTGCCTGACTTAAATCTCCATGCAATGCATCTGCAAAGTAGCCACGGGATTTTAACACTTCTACTAAATTATCAACCTGATTTTTGGTATTACAGAACACAAGTGCCAGTTTGACATCGTGTAAATCGAGTAATCTCGCAAGTGCTTCTGGTTTTGCTTTTTCAGGTATATCAAAATATACCTGCTCAATCTTAGGAGCATTAAGTTTATGGTGTGTAACATCGACTGTTTTGGGGTCTTTCTGATACTTCAGCATCATCTTCTTAATTTGCTCAGGCATAGTTGCCGAGAACATAATAGTCTGCCGTGTGTCAGGAGTTTCATTCAGTATAAATTCAATATCATCCCTGAAACCCATATCGAGCATTTCATCTGCTTCATCGAGAACGACATATTTTATCTTCTTAAGTTTAATAGAAGTTCTTTTTATATGGTCCATCATCCTGCCTGGTGTTCCTACAATTATCTGTGGAAATTTCTTTAATGCTCTTAATTGTCTTTCAATTTCCTGTCCTCCATAAACCGGAACAACAAATACATCATCATTATATTTAAGAAGTTTTCTGAATTCATCAGTCACCTGAATAACAAGTTCACGGGTCGGACAAAGAACTAATGCCTGAATTTCAGTTTTCTCTTTATCGATACCTTCAATAATAGGTATAGCGAAAGCAGCAGTTTTGCCTGTGCCTGTCTGTGCGTGACCTGTAATATCATATCCCTGCATCAACAGCGGGATGGATTCTGATTGTATTGGTGTAGTTTCTTCGAAGCCAAGAGCAACTATAGCTTTTAAAACAAGGGGGGATAAGTTTAACTCATCAAATTTTAATTTTTTCATTTGTATGATAATATGTTTTCAGAACTATGTCTAATAAAAGTAAGTTATTTAATCGTTTAATTCAATTTATAATACTTCCGGCATTTGTTATCTTTATCTGTAATTCAAATAATATTATGATTGTAGATCAAATCAGAAATTACGGAAAATATAGATTCGATAACAATAATATCCAGAAAGCAATGGAAATTATCTTTAGAACTGATTTCAAGAATAAGGAATCAGGGAAATACGAAATCGATGGTGATAAGCTTTACTATTTTGTAAATGAATACAAAACACTGCCTGCAGTTGAGACAATACCCGAACTGCATGAAAAGTATATAGACATACAATACATTTCGGAAGGAACTGAAAGAATAGGTTATGCACCTTATACCAGACAAAAAGTCTTCACAAAATATAAAAGTAAAAACGATATTGCATTCTATAAGAGCAAAATGTCTTATATAACACTCACAAAAGGAATGTTTGCAATAATCAACACCATGGAATTACACCAACCCGGAATCTTGCTAAAAGAACCAGAATACGTCAAGAAGATAGTATTCAAAATCAGAGATTCCTAAACTCCACAAGTTGCAATTTTATCTTAATAAACGTACATAATAAAAAAGCCGATTCAATGAATCGGCTTTTAAAATAAATCCGGCAAAACCTACTCTCCCACACAGTTGCCCATGCAGTACCATCGGTGACAAAGAGCTTAACTTCTCTGTTCGGAATGGGAAGAGGTGTGACCTCTTTGTTAAATCACCGGAAAACTCGTAATAAAGCTATGTTTTTAAACAATAGTTTCAAATGATGCATTTAGCTATCTGAACAATAAAAAAATTGGAAAGTCGTTCGACTTATTAGTACTACTCAGCTGAACACATCACTGTGCTTACACCTGTAGCCTATCAACCAGATAATCTTTCTGGAGTCTTATCTCCACAAGGGAGGGGAAACCTAATCTTGAAGCGAGTTTCGCGCTTAGATGCTTTCAGCGCTTATCTCATCCGAACATAGCTACCCAGCGGTGCCATTGGCATGACAACTGGTACACTATAGGTTCGTTCACTCCGGTCCTCTCGTACTAAGAGCGAGTCTCCTCAAGTTTCCTTCGCCCGCATAGGATAGAGACCGAACTGTCTCACGACGTTCTGAACCCATCTAACGCGCCACTTTAACCGGCGAACAGCCGGACCCTTGGGGCCTGCTCCAGTCCCAGGAAGTGACGAGACGACATCGAGGTGCCAAACCTTGCCGCCGCTGTGGACGCT
>CAIUQV010000010.1 GCA_903901375.1 uncultured Ignavibacteriota bacterium | reverse complement strand
GCCAACTATTACTCTTTTAATGTTTGCGAGCTGACTGCTTTCAAGTTCTTCAAGTCCCTGTGAAGGATCACCTTTATCGTAGGCAGTTAATGCATATATGTACTGGAATCCGTTCAACTGATTCGGGAATTCAAATCTGTACCAGTATTTATTCGTATCACCCGAAAAAGTTTTTGGTGTAGTTTCGCTGTACTTTATAAATTTAAAACCTGTATTATTTGAATAAGCATTACAGCAGGAATCAAAATCACCAATTAATTTCAAAGAACTCTCAAGATTAAAATTAGAAGTCAGGTCTGCACCAGTATTTGTTCTGTATAATCTATATCCTTCAAAATCTTTCTTTCCGGAAATTGGATCGACAGAATTTTCACCGTTATTAGACCACCAGAGAGTAACTTTATTATCTTCAATCTCCGTTCTTGTAACAGGAATATCCGGCGGAGAAGGAAGTTTATAACCATTATCGTAAGACCTTTGAGCCCAGCCAGCATTTTTATAAAGTGTTTGTCTCTGGAATTCAGTATCATATTTTGCAGGGTCCGTTCCATTCTTCTTAGCAACAACAACTGTAAACACTGCGTTAAGAGTGTCCTGTGCATACCTTAACGTATAAGGAGTACCGTTAGTATTTTTATAAGGTCCGTACGAAATGAGCGAAACTCTGTTTGAAGGAGTAAGTCTTAAATAATTTATCCTGTTAGTATCTATTACAACCCCAGGTGCAAGATAACCTTTAAGTTTTGAATACTTTTGGGCATCATCAACCGGCATAAAATAAATCGGGTCCACACCTTTATAGTTCCAGATAGTAAAATGTGATTTTAAAGCTTCCGAGCCTGATCTTGGAGATGCACCAAGAAGTTTAACGCCTACGTAGTTATCAGTAAAACCGGGGTCTCCGTTATTGTCATAAGTGTATTCCATTCTCAACGAATCAATATATCCGGTTGCACCTTTATTGAAGAATGATGTACCGGGATTACAGCCGTTTGTAATGTTAAGGTTTCTGACGACACAATCTTTCCATAATCCAATATAGATACTGTCAATCGGGGATTTATCTCCGTTATATCCAATGTTAACCAGCTTGTAATTAAGGATTACGAAAGAGTTCGCGAAATTCAGGTTGTAAGTATAAGACTCAAGTATAACTTTAATTCCTAAAGGCAGATGATTTACCATACCTGTTAAATTTGTGTCAATAAACTCACAGACGAAATCCTGATGCGAAACTGCTTTCGGGTCATAATATGGAGATGTGATTAAAGATGACCTTTCGGTAATAACAGAACCGGGATTGTTAGTGAATTCAAAACCCTCAACTTTATTAGGATTAGAAACGTCAACTGCACCGGTAGTAACGTAAATCTGTCCATTCTTTGCTCCACCAACCCAAAGACCACCAAGCCAGAGATTTTCTATGCCTGAACCTGCAGGATACATACAAGACGGCTGAGTACCACAATAACCTTTACCAATAGTTCCGTAATTTGTTACAGTCATTTGAATGTTACCAACGTTTGTATACTTATTGTTGATATCATCATTGGGTTTAGTCTGGAGAGTATTTAAACTAAGCAGGGTTAAAGACCCTACAGTTGTCACAAATAAAAAGGCGATAACAATCCTTCTTATGCTTTTTAGTCGCATATTCAAAACAGTAATATTTCCTATGATATTAATTTATAATTAACTTAATTTACGTTAATTAAAGTTAAGATTCTATTCATTTTTGAGGTTTTCAGTAGAATTATTTCAATGTTTGTATGCAGTAATCCAAAGAATTACTAATATCTAAAAACTGATAACTTTCTCCCTTTTATCAATCGACAATTAATAATATTAGATATGAATACTACAATACAGATTTTTTAAAATATATTATTTGAGAAATTTTAATTACTTTTGCATAGAGTTTATCAGCACAAGTGAAATTTAATGTTTATGGATGGATTAATGTTATTATCAACAGATTATTCGTTTATACGTTTTTATTTGCTTTAAGATAAATTATTTTAGACAGTGATTACAATACAATAACATTGAACAAAAAGGGTAATTGATTAAACAATTCAAAAACAAAGATTGAAATTAGGGTATTTATATAAAGAAGCAATAAGGGGATTCTCAAACGCAAAACTATCAACATTTGCCTCAGTAGTTACAATAACGCTATCTTTAATACTGATAGCAATTTATTTCCTCTTCACTGTTAATTCAAACAGGATAATCAAGAACATTAAAGACAAAGTTGAGATTGAAGCATTTTTAGTTGATGACATAAAAAGCGAAGAACTTGGTACACTAAGGGAAAAGCTAAAGGCTATTGGCGGTGTAAAGAATATTACTTAT
>CAIUQV010000009.1 GCA_903901375.1 uncultured Ignavibacteriota bacterium | reverse complement strand
TATAAAAGGTGAGATTGGCGACCCCGTGAAATGTACTGCAAGCGGTACGGTTACGATGGCAGAGTACGACGGCGGCTACGGGAATTCGGTTGTGATTAATCATCATAACGGATTGACGACAAAGTTCGGGCATATGTCGCGCTTGAACGTGAAATCGGGCGATGTTGTGAAGGCGGGCGATGTGATTGGTTTTGTCGGCTCTACAGGACGCTCAACGGGTCCGCATTTACACTACGAAATAAAGTATAAAGAAGAATACATTAATCCTGAAAACTTTTTAAATATTAAACAATAACATTATGTTCGGGAAAAAAGAACAAGAAAAACCGATGGAAGTATCTTCTCCATCACGCAGTACTGCAAGCAGTAATCAAATCCGTACATTAATCAGCGAAGGGTGCAAGTTCGACGGAAATTTATTCTCACCCGGTTCAACAAGGATAGACGGCACAGTGAAGGGAAACCTTGCAGGTGAGAGCGGACTGATTATCGGTGATAAAGGAACTATCGAAGGTGATATTCATTCAATAGAAGTTACAATCTACGGACTTGTGAAAGGCAACGTCAAAGCTGATAAGCTGGAAGTGAAAAAAGGCGGAAAGATATACGGCGATATTTCAATCAATCAGCTTGCAATGGAGCCGGGAGCAGTGTTTATAGGTCATTGCAAAATGAACGAGCCTGCCGCTGTAAAGAATGAAGCGTTCGATTTACCAAAAGATGTAAAGAAAGAAATTCCAAAGGAGCAGACAAAATAGTTTTCGTGTACAAATTAAGTACACGGTAAAGAATATTTTATTAAAATAGTTTCACCACAGAGCTCACAGAGAACACAGAGCAAAGATTTTAAAAGAATAGACTTTATCGTGTACCGATTATTTTGTTGAATTAAAAACCCAATAACATGAAAGCAAAAGCATTTTGTTCTTTAGCAGTCTTAATATTATTATTAAGCACTATCTCTTATTCACAAACCGAAAATTCTCCTGTAAACAAAAACAAATCCTGCTACGAGATTATGAAAGAGCAGTCCGGGAATGATAAAAAATGTGACTTATTACTTTCCCTCAGCGGCGGATATGCTGGATTATTCAAGGAGTCAAGCCGTCCGAATGGATTTAATGTGCAGGCAGATGTGTTGTACACAACTTCGGATTATTTTGGATTTAATTTAGGTGTGAACTTCAGCCAGTTTCAGGGTTATCAGTACAATTATAACTATCTTCTTCACGACACTGTTTATGTAAAAGGAAACGGTGAGACAGAAAAATTTATGCAGATAAATTTAATGCCGGCTGTATCCGTGGGAAACATTAAAAACAGCAGTAAGTTTTCTTATTATATCACTGCAGGTTTTAGTCTTGGACTATGCAAACACGGAATCGGCAGCGGAACCGTTACCAGTAATGACCCTGCACTGAATTCTTCGAGTTCATACGGACCTGATTATTATTTTGACTATGGCGGATTTATAAGCGGTAGAGTATCGTATAAAGCAACAAACAAAATCAGCATTTTCGTTGAACCAACTGCCTTTAGTGACTGGAAAGAAAGTTATGAATCGAACTACAGGATTAATGGCGGTATCAGTTTAAACTTATAATCAATCCTACTTAGTACTTTTATCTATCATCGCAAGAAGATTATTATAATCTTCTTGCGTGTTTATATTCAGGAATGTGTTTTCGGTATTACCGATTGCGTCTTCAGAATTTATTATTTCCGCCTCAGCAGATTCTATGAACGTTAGTAATTTATTCCGCCTGTCTTTTCCCTCAGCATTTTCACCTCTCAGTATTTTATCAAGTGCATCGGATAACCGCTTATCATACATACCCGGTAATGGCTGTATGAACCCTTTTGTACGGTATACTTTTATCGGCTTACCGGATTCGGTATTCACTAAGTGGTAAATCGTTTCCCTGTTCATCAATGGCAAATCACAGGATACAATAAAGTTACTGTCAGTTTCAGAGTTTATCAGTCCGCTGTGTATCCCTCCGAGTGGACCTCTGCCTTTATACACATCTTCGTAAATTGGTATGT
>CAIUQV010000008.1 GCA_903901375.1 uncultured Ignavibacteriota bacterium | reverse complement strand
TATCTTAAGGATAATGTTAAAGCAAGGGTTCTCAACAGTGATGGTACGTATTCAAGGATTGAAGTACCCATAAATGAAAAAGGTGAGAAGGAGTATTTTAATGTTCAGGAGTATTTTGTAACACAGGTTAAAAAGAAGTATTTAGTGGAATCTAAGAAAGAATACAAGAAAAGAATTAAGAAATTAAAACAGAGAAAAACAGCACAATGAAAGGAGGCAGGGATTATTAATCTATGAGCTGGTATACAGAATATAAAAGTTCGTTAAAGGGTTACGATGTTGAGGAATTGCTTGATATTTTCTTCTACAGACCAATGTCATTCCTGTTTGTAAAGCTAATCTATTCTACTAATATTACTCCAAATCAGATTTCGATAGTATCGATGTTGTTTGGAATCCTTACAGGTGTTATGTTCGGGTTTGGAACATATCAGTTCTTCATATTCGGTGCTATTGCATTACTAATTTCCAATGTTCTTGATTGTGCAGACGGACAGCTTGCCAGGCTTAAGAAAAACGGTACGGGAATCGGCAGGATTATAGACGGCTTTATAGATTATATAACAGGATTATCTATTTATGTGGGTATTGGTATAGGTCTGAGCATTGCAACAGGAAATTACCTCTATGTCTGGGGCATCACTGCAATAGGTGGCTTTTCAAGAGTACTTCAGAATATGATGTTCGATAATTATCGTAATATGTATCTGGCGAATGTTTACGACAAAGCTTCCGACCTTGATAAAGAAATCGAAGAATACACAAGACTTAAGAGAGTAATCGATAAAACAAAAGGACGTTACATAGAAAAATTCCTTGTTAACATATACATAAAGTATGCTTCTGTACAGAACAAGACAGCAAAAGACGAAAAGATGAACGTTACGTCCGAAGAATACAAAAAGAAGAACATCCTTCTTCTCAGGGCATGGAGCTGGATTGGCTCAACAACTCACTTAACAGCAGTTATGGTTGCGTGTGTACTTAACCGTGTTGATTTGTACTTATGGATTACGTTCACACTTGGCAACCTGTTATTACTCACATTTTACATCATTCAAAAGAAAGTATTAAACGATTTATCCAAATAATATATGCAGGCGATTATACTGGCGGCAGGTCTCGCTAAAAGATTAAGACCATTAACCGATACAACTCCTAAATGTCTGCTTGATGTTGCAGGGAAGAACCTGCTGCACAGGACGATGGACAACGTAATATCCAACGGTATTAAAGACTTTGTCTTTGTTACCGGATACAGGGAAAATATGATTAAGGATTATTTAAAGGAAAACTTTCCGAACGTGAAAATCGACTTCCTAACAAATTCTGATTATCCGAATAACAATAATTCGTATTCGTTGTGGATGACTAAAGATTTGATAAAAGATAATTTCATACTTCTTGACAGTGATATTCTTTTTAATGCAGGAATCATTACTAAACTGCTTGCAGATTCAAATGAGAACGCAGCGGCTGTTAATATGAAAGTCAAACTGGATGAAGAGCAGATTAAGGTAACACTTGATGCAAATAACAGAATCCTGAGAATGGCAAAAGATGTTCCTCTGGAAGAAGCACGAGGAGAATCTATAGGAATAGAAAAGTTCTCTAAGAGTTTTGGCAGAGAAATATTTGAAATACTTGACAGAAAGATTTTGAAAGAAAATAACGTTAATGAATTTTACGAAAAGACGTTTGAAGAAGTAATTGCCCGAAACGATGCAAGGAACAGTATATATTGTGTGGATGTTTCAGATTATGAGTGCGTAGAGATTGATACTGTTGAAGATTACTATAAGGCACAAAATGAATTTAAACATTTAAAACATTGAACAATTACAGAAGAGGATTTGGCGGGTTCAGTATGTTTCCGCCTGTTATAAAATACCTACTGATTTCAAACATAGCTGTATTTCTTCTTCAGTATTTCTTTCTTGGAATGCTGAGGTCGGGGAATACTGCGCTTGGAGATTTATTCATAAAGAACTTTGCTTTATTCACTATTAACTCTCCATTCTTTAAACCCTGGCAGGTGTTTACCTACCAGTATTTGCACGGAGGGTTTTCACACCTGTTTTTTAATATGTTTGCTCTATGGATGTTCGGAATGGAGCTTGAAAACTTATGGGGCTCGAAAACATTCTTTATATACTATACAGTTTGCGGGGTTGGGGCAGGACTTGCGAATATATTTATTGCACCACTCTTTACAACCATTGCACCGAATGTTCCAACTGTGGGTGCTTCAGGTTCGATATATGGTGTACTAATTGCGTTCGGAATGATATTCCCGAACAGGCTGATTTACATTTACTTTATGCTTCCGATAAAAGCGAAATACCTTGTTGTAATATACATATTAATTGAAGTATTTGCGGTAGCCTCGCAGTCGCAATCCGGGATTGCTCATATGGCACATTTAGGTGGAGGTGTTGTTGGCTTTCTTTATGTGTATTTTATTCTTAACAAAGGGAAGCCATTTCAGTTCAAGGATTCCAGTGGTTCATCGGGTGTGTTTGACGGATTTAAAGATATGTTTGATAAAAAGAAAGACGATACTCCGACTTATAAGCAACCTGCAAATATATATGATGCCAACTTTGAAGACTTAACAAAGAGTAAGTATGAAGATGATTTAAAGCGCAGTGAGAAAGAAACACAGGAAAAGATAGACGCAATACTTGACAAACTAAGTGCGAGCGGGTATCAGAGTCTGACGGATGAAGAGAAAAGAATATTATTTCAGGAGAGTAAAAGATTAAGATGATTTTGCAGAAGCCTGTTTACAAGAGATTCAAGACAAGAGTTGTTA
>CAIUQV010000007.1 GCA_903901375.1 uncultured Ignavibacteriota bacterium | reverse complement strand
TGCTCTTAACGACAAACTCTCGAAATTCTATCCTCAATACCCAAAGTCTGACAGCATCACAATCAGAATGCTCTGCAATATGACGAGCAGAATACGAAACTATACTGACCAGAGTTTATTTAACGAAATGTGGGCAAACCCTACGCGTATATGGACTCCCGAAGAATTGGTGAACAGGGGATTTGCAAACGGATTCGATTCTATTCCCGGAAAAGGATTTTCTTATTCAAACACAAACACAATACTTCTAGGAAGAATAATTCAGCAAGTTACAGGGAATTCTCTCGAGACAGAAATTAATAACCGCATCATTCAGCCCCTTCAGCTGCAGAACACTGGCTTTATAACTTCTGGCATTCAGCTTCCGGGCAATCATGGCAGGGGATATTACTTCGCAGAATTCCTTCCAAGGCAGGACTACACAGAGTATTTTGATTTATCCACGTACTGGTCTGCCGGCTCAATTTATTCAAAACCTCGTGAACTCCAGAAATACGCAGAGACGCTCATCGGAGGTGGATTCCTTCCCGACTCGCTTCAGCAGAAAAGACTTAAGGAAGATTTTTATGATCTCGGAAACCGCGATGCATACGGACTTGGCTTGTTCCGTCACGGAACATTCTACGGTCATTCCGGCGAGCTCCAGGGATTTATGACATCAATGTACCACAGCAACGAAAAAAACTGCACCATCATCGTCTATTACAACAGCCTTCTCCGGGAATCACCCGTCGAAGACCTCACAATGAAAATCCTCAGAATTATGTACGGCACCAACTACTAAATAATCTTAAAGTTTAAATAATTTTATTATCACTAATCTTTAATTCGCTATTATTTGTGTGATTTGTGGGAGTAATCTCTTCTTTTGTGTTTTGTTCTTTTAGTGTTTTGGTGTTTTGGTGGTAAATCTCTTCTGCCTGAAAAAATCTATTGCTTTGTGTTTTTCTCTTTTGGTGCTTTAGTGGTAAATCTCTTCTGCCTAAAAAATAATCAGTGCAAATCAGTCTATATCAGTTTTTATCAGTGTGCCAATCTTTATTTTTAAATCTCTTTCCCTTTCTCAATCACAAATCTCTAAAACAACTCCGTCTGTTCCGAGCCATCTGAAGGCTTAAGTTTGTATTTAGTCGTCTGCTTTACCTTTACCATTTCTACCCAGTCAAGCTTCTTCAGGTAATCAGAAACTTTCCTTGGACTCCAGTCCGAGTTCATCCGTGCAGATATTTCTTTAGCACTGTAAATCCCTTCCGCTATTATCTTTCTCAGAATGTCATCAAACGATTCAAGCTTCTCTTTCACTGCCCCCGACTCTTCTATTACTTTCCCGTCAAAATCAACAGGCATAGCACCCATCTCTATCAGTTTTACATTTGCATTTTTCTCATCAGCATCTGCCATCCTTACGTATATCTTCCTTTCTTTCCGCAGTCCATCCTTAACTCCCGACCACGTTCCGCCTTTCTCATCGGATTCCGCAACATAAATTTCATCTGCAAGTCCGTATATTATCGGATTACGTGCCATCGCAAGCTCTACCATCCACGGTGCTTTCGGATGAAAAGTGCTTAGTACTAATACTTCTCCGTTCACTATCTGCCTGTAATATTCCTGATATCCTTTGCCGAATGTCAGTACTCCCTGCGGCAATACTATAATACTTCTTCCAATATGTTTGATAGATGAATCAAGCGCCTGCTTGTCAACTCCCTTTGCAAAGCCGCTTACTATAACTTTAAATTCTTTGCTCGCAAGTTTTGCTATATTATCTGTAAACTGAAGTGACTTGGCCGAAGCATTACGCGAACCAACTACTGCTATGGATTTTTCAGTGAATATTTGTTTGTCGCCTTTAATGTATAAAAGCGGTGGACTGTAGTTTATCTTAAGGTTACTCTTTAAAGTTTGTGAATAGTCTTCTGAAATGATTGGTATCAGCTCGAAACCCTGATTGCCAAGCGTCTCAGCGAGAAAAGAATTATTCGGCACGTCTGCCTTGGTATTATTCAGGTCGGATATTTCCTTTTCGTTCAGTCCGTATTCTGTCTGCCAGATATTACTTCCCTTTGAAAAGAATTCCTCTACGGATATTTTTAATTCGTGATGAAATTTTATTATTAACTCATTTATCCTTGCTGTTCTCCACCTTGGCAAATGTGCAAGGGATATCCAGTATGCAGCATCCTTTAACATGCCAAATCCCCTCCGACAGTTTTTGCTATAACAAGTGGTGCTATTTCCGCCGCTCCGGCTTTCGTTAAATATCTCCCTATTTCTTTTATCGTTGCTCCGCTGTCGTATATATCATCAATCAGTAAGATTCTTTTGTCCTTTATCTCTGCAGGTACTAAATATTCGAATGCATCCTTCACATTCTCCGATTTTCCGTAACCGTTTTCGAACATCTTCTGCTCTTTTGTTTTCTTATGTTTTATTAAATTATGTGAGATTTTAATTCCCAATCTTCCGGCTATTGCATTCGCAAAATTCTTTACTAAATCACCCGATACAGTTGGCGGTACATATAAAAGCAAATCAAATTTCTTATCGTCTAATTTCTGTCTGTATGCCTTCAGTGTAATACTTAGAAGGAATTCAGGATATTCCCCGCCTTTCTGATATTTGCATCTGTGAATCGTCTTACCCACATTCGATGTTCCGTAAAAAGAACCTGCTGCACCGTTTATCAGTTTCGTACGGCTATTCTCAACTTCAAGCACAGGGAAATAATTATTCCTGAAATCTTTTAATTTACCTGTCCATTCGGGAGTAACAATCACCTTAAGCTTTTTTTCTCCCGTATTATCGCAATTACTTTTCGTATGCTCATAATTGTCGCCAAGATAATTGCATAAGAATTTCATCCTTGAACCGCCGGTCTCCATATATTCTATCATCTTTTCCAGATCTTCCATCCTTAACTTTTTACATTCTTCAAATAGATTGTAATCAAGCTCAGGTGCATTAGCAATATACTCAAATTTTTTGCTTCTGCCAATAGAAACTTCTCTTATTATTTTTTGCTCCAGTAGGTCTGCTTTTATCACTCTGAACTGAGTTTGCTTTACATTTACAATTTTCATCAGCTCCTTTTCGCCATGCATCTCGTCCTTAACGGCATCTATAACTCTATGGTATTTCTCCTTTGAAGGTCTACCGCTTTCAATAAAAGATTCCGGCAAATCCCTGTCAGCAGTATTGTAAAAAAGTATTATGTACGTTGTCTCACCGTCTCTGCCTGCTCTTCCGATTTCCTGATAATAATGTATTAGCGACTGCGGAAACTGTGTATGAATAATAAATCTTATGTCGGGCTTATCAATTCCCATTCCCAGCGCATTCGTCGAAACCACACATTTCCATTTATTATTCATCAATCCGTTTTCAATCTCTACTCTCGATGCTGCATCAAGCCCGCCGTTGTACCCGATTGCAGATATCTTCAGATGTGCAAACCATTTTGAATAAACTTCAGTGTTAACTCTCGTTCCGGTGTAAATAATGCCCGTTCCCGGAAACTTATCTATGTTTTTTCCAAGATAAATTAATTTTTCGTCCTCGGAATCTACCTTTATAACAAATAGTTTAAAATTATCTCTTATTAAATTTCCTCTGATTACTTGAATACCGTCACCAATCTGTTTTGCTATATCATCTTCCACTCGCTTTGTAGCAGTCGCAGTTGTGGCAAGTATTGGGAAACCTTTTGGTAGCAGCTTAACTAAATTTATTATTCTTTTAAATGAAGGTCTGAAATCGTGCCCCCATACAGAAATGCAGTGTGCTTCATCCACAACAACCATAGAGAGATTCATATCTTTAACAGCATTAATCCATTCATCATTTTCCATCCTCTCAGGTGCAATATAAAGTATCTTAAACTTTCCTTTTTTTGCATCCTCTATAATCTGTGTATTCTCTTCCACTTCCTGCTCGCTGATAATGCATCCCGCACTGATGCCAAGAGAATTAAGCTTTTTCACCTGATCTCTCATCAGAGCTATCAGGGGAGAAAATATTATTGTCATTCCGTCAAAGATTACAGCAGGGAACTGAAAGCAAAGCGACTTTCCGAAACCGGTTTTTTCAATCAGTAAAACTCTTTTCCCCTTAAGAATTTCTTCGATTGCAACCCACTGCTCGTCGTAAAACTTTTCTAACCTGAATACCTCTTTTAACTTTTCTTCTGCCTCTTTACGGTTCATATAAATATCTATTTTAATTTTAAAAAATAAATAATTACTGTTTACCCATAACCCACCATTAAGACACTATAATTTCTATTATTCCGATTACTAAATAAAGTGAAAATTCTATGCTCACATACCACCTATGTTTTTGTTCTATCTCATTACCTGAAAACCCTCTGTGTCCTCTTTCTATCCTCCGCTCTTCTCTGTGGTAAAATCTCTTATCTCATCTTTAGTGTCTTGGTCTTTTGGTGCTTTGGTGTTTTGGTGGTAAATCTCTTATGCCTAAAAAATCACTTTGTTCTATCTCTTTGCCTGAAAATCCTCAGTGTGCTCTGTGCCTTCTCTGTGTTCTCTGTGAACCTAATCATAAAATATCCATCTTTTCCCTCGCCTCATTTATATTCGCCGTCAACTCATACTCATATTCCGGGAAAAGTATTATCGCCGTCTCCCAGTCATTAATCGCCTCCTGATATCTCTTCAGCGCAAAATGGCATATACCCCTGTAATAATAAAACTCACTGTACCTGAATTCAAGTATACATCGGCTCAATCCCTCTACAGCTTCCTCAAACTTCCCAGCCTTATACTTCAGCAACGCCTCAGAATATTTCATATTCAAACCCTCATCCAGATTATTCGGCGGACGGGCAAAATGGTCTTCTCCCGAAATCTCCGAAAGCCTGTACGGATAATCCTCATCGCCTTCATCATCATCAGAATCCTTCTTCCTTAAAAACAAATAAACGAAGTATCCCGCTAAAAATAAAACGAACCCGATTATTAACCTGTCAATGTCTGTCATACAAACAATATAATTAATTTACCGGATTTTAAAATCACAATAGGGAATATATAGAACACCGAATTCAATAAAAATCAACTCCAGTAAATTCCCAGTTGCTTTCAACGAAATATTGCAATGATTTACATACTAAAAGTCTCGTAGTGGCGACATAACAATAGCTAACGAAATTTACTAATATCAAAGTCTCGTATGGTCAACCAATTTATTTATAATATACACGTAACTTGCTTTGGAGAATTATTTAATTGTAGAATTTATAACTTAATATCTTGAGCTATCTTTTTTGTTTATTTTGATTAATGTTGAGTACTTAGCAAAGGTTCAGAAAACAGGGTAGGTTTTTGAAATTAGGTCAGCACTTTTAAAGGCTTTTGTGATTAGATATTAATCCTTTTTCAATTTCACCTGCATTAGTTTTAACAAAATATTATTAGTTGTAGATGCTTCCCGATTTCCCACAATGTACATTAAGTCTCTTATAGTATATTTAATGCTGCCATATTGCCAAATATCTTGAGGCATGTTTTAGTTTATTCTTAAAAATATGCTATTTTCAAATAAACTAAAACCTGATTTTTATCCCGTATTCTAAGGGAAAATGTTTCTCGGAATAGTAGAGCTTGAATCCCGTTATAATTACATATACAGCTATCCCTTAATGATACTAAATTATTATATTCGATTTACCATCTTAAGAGACAATAAAACACCTCTTTTGTCGGATGAATCCTGCAAATGCTTATTATATTTATAGTTTATTTTGAATGCGATTTATCTCTGTTCAAAGTTCATTCTATTTTTGTATATTTATGATAATATTCTTACAGATTCCAATTTATAGCAACGATTATGCATACTTAAAAATTTAAAAAAATCTGTTTATGATTTAATTTAAAAATAGTATTTCACTCTGGCAAACGTCTGAACAGATCTAATCCTATCGTCAATTCTGTTTTGATAATTTAAATATTGATACGTAGTTTCAATTGTTATGTCAAAATCTTTATGCCCTGTATACTGTACAGAAAATCCATAAGTAATTATATTGTTTACATCCTCAGCAGTTTCAGAAAAAGAATTATACCTTGCGCTTAAAGATATGCCTATAGGGAACCTGATATTTTTCACATTTTGAAAATCTATTTGGGCTAATCCTCCTAATCTGATATTTCCTTTTAACTTCTGTTGCAAAGGCTTTACCGCTCCATATCCTGCAATGGCCATAAAACCAATCCAGTCTGAAGGTGCATATGCCCAACTGCAGGATATAAAAGTTTTCGTTACATTATCTTCCTGAAGAAGTGTGTTTTTTGCAAGAGAATCCTGTCCGTTTTCTATCGCTTGCTTTATATAATCGTAAAATGAGTATGAATACACAGACCTATAAGCAAAATCAACAATACCGGAAAACTGCAGTTTTTTGTTGTTTGAAATCCTGAATTTCGTTCCAAACGTCGTACTTGTGGCATAAGAAATTCCCTGTGACAAAACCGTGAATGTATTCGTACCAAGTCGTCCGCCGCCGCTGTAACCTGCATTAATCGCAAGCCAGTCATTACAGGCAAACTGAAATTGAATCCCCCCCGAAATATAAGTAAGATCACCATTAACCGTTTTAATTATATCTCCTTTGAAGTTCTTGATGTTTGTCTGTAAATCATAAGCTATTCCTGTCCCTGCTGCAATACTGAAATATGTATTGACGAACGGGTCTGAAACAACATCTGAAGTTATGAACTTCATATTATTAAGTATAGGAAGCTTTTTGTTAGTCCTGAGTACATTCGTATCTGCTTCTGTTTTGTTAACTGTTATATTTTCGTTTGTTTTATTGTTTTCCTGGGAATATGTTTCAATACAGGATACAAACATCATCGCAAAAACAGCAACAGAAAACACCAAGAATATATTTTTTCTCATTATTATTTTTTAAATACAGCTTTTTATTTGTATTACTTATAATTATCTAAAAGTTTTATCATTTCATTCTGCTCTACAGTTGGTCTAACTAAACCACTGTCAGGTCTGTCAAGATCAAGGATTATATTAATTACCAATAACATTATAACTGCAAATGACAGAATAGAAAATAACTCTCTTTTTCGGAATTGTGTCATCAGAGTCCCTCCGTTATACGATACTATGAGTATAATTACAAATATCATCATTGGAATCAGAGAGGGTACTTTAGAATTAAGATTTGCTTCTCTGGTTGCTGCGACATCAAACATTTTATTTAAAGAAGGTGCCATTATTCTTGACGCATTGACAAAGTCGTTGTTCTTGAATAAATCCGTTGATAACTTCCACAGATTATTTGCCGATTCACCAGAAATCTTTTTGCTTTCACTAATTTTTGTAAAATCAGTTCCTGCATTAAAAAAATCTATGCGGGCTACTATGTATTTTCTGAAATGTGTTCTTAAATCCGTTCGGTAAGGCTCGGGATAAAGGTCTGCCTGCAATAAAGCCGTGCTGATGCAGTTCACTTCATCCATCATTACTTTTTTATAGTCTTTATACCTCGCACTTGACATTCCAAATGTAAACCCAAGCATAAGTGACAACAGCGTTATCATTCCTGATTTGGCTATTAGTAAACCGCCGCTTTGTTGTTCGCCGTTCTGCCTGGTTTTCATCCCAATCCTGTACCCAATATAAGAAGAAACGAATATTCCTATTAATAGAATTATGCTTATCTGCCATGTTTCGAAAATATATAATGTTTGATCATCCATAAAATTTGATTGTAATAAATTAATAGTTAATAATTTTTTGTTTTGAAATGGTTTTGCCAAAATTGAAAACTAATCCTCCGCCAAATCCTAACTGCAGCATCGATGAGTATGTGTTTAAACCTGCTCCTGCACCTCCCGAACCAAGATAGAGACCTCCTCCTACACCTTGCACTGCCGATAGTAAATGAGCCTGTAATTTAATACCAAATTGAGGACTTGCCATTATGTTTACGCCCGCTTTTAATTGCCATGCAAATTTTGTAACCGATGATTCAGCACCCAGTATCGGCTCTTTGTTCTCCAGTATTGCCAGTCCTAACATAGCACCTGCAAACGGCACAACAGGAGTTTTACCCGGTAATTTGATGTACTTAGTACCGCCAATCATAATATAATTTGCTCCGAGTTTAAACGTCTCATTGTAAAAAATTCCGCTATTATATGTAGTGGGGACATCCGTGTCCTGCCTGAAATATGCAACCTCTATTCCAACATCTTTTCCCGGATTGAATTCAAGACCGCCCCCCCAGAGTAGATTTCCTTTGATTGTTCCGTTAAAATAATAATTACCGTTTGATGCACTTATATTGTCATCAAGAGTATAGAAAGAATATGCATTTAATCTTATATTTTGTGAAAAAGATACTGAAGTAAGTGATAAAGCAAAAAGCAGTGATAAAATAATTTTTCTCATTTTTTATAAATTAATTTTTTAATAAAATTTTGGAAGTATAAATGTCATTTGAGCCCTTATTTGCCATTTTGCTGCATAATCCGGTCTTATAACATAGTTGTAATATCCTGCCTGAACATTCAGCGGTAATTTCCCTAATCGGAATAACTTACCTGCACCAATTCCAATGGGAACTGTCCATTTATTTTCTGATTCTGCTTTCCAGTTTGCAGTTATTATCGGTGCAGTATTTATGTACCATCCATCAGGCAGGTTTTTTGTAATAAATATTTGTGAATAAAATAAATTCACACCGGACCTTAAACTTTCACCCGCATACGACCAGGAATTCTGAGCAAGTAAACCAAGTGTCCATCCTTTCGGCTGTGTAAGTACTATTAAACTGGGTCCTGCTGTCCATTTCTTTGAACCAAGTAAATCGCGGCCGGATGGAAATCCAAAAACAGGTCCAAAACCCCATATTACGGAACACGGATTTGCAGAAGTGAAAAACGCACTCAACGAAATATCGCTTAGACCTGACATTGTTTCACTTTCAGCAATTGGCTGAGATACTATTGGTATTATTGTTCTTGTAATTAGATTAATATCTTTGCTCAAACTGAATGGTAAAACAGGCTGTATGTTCAGCGTATTCCTTGTCCGGTTAAAATTCCCAATTTCAAAATCAGTATTGTTCTGAAATGGAACACTAATCAGATTTGCAATCGGGTTTTGTATTGCTTTCTCAAGGTCTGTTTTGGATTTCACCTGCGCTTGCATTAAGACAGGTAAAAATAATATTAATGTCACCAAAGAGAAATATTTGTAGATTCTATTTTTCATTTTTAGTATTTATATAAATTTATGTCATCCTTTTTCATTCATAAAAAAGATTTATAATCCTCATATATATTTATAACTTTACCAAATTTATTCTCTTTTTTCTCAATTCTTGTCTTTTCAATCTCCTCAAGCCCCTGTGTTTTAGCCACGCTGTAAATTTCTACATCCGGTGGTTGAATTAAAAGCTTCTGAGCACCAAGTAGAGCACTGAAGTTAAGAGTTTTCCAGTGCTTTTTTAATAGCGCTCTGGATTTCCAGGCTTCTATCATTATTAATTCGTCTTCATCATTCTGATTTTGAAAAACGAATATATCCATACATCCATCCTCTTCTTTTATCTCCTGTGAAATACTTTTTACTGCGTTTAACACTTCGTTCCTGTTCTTAGAAATCACCTGCATTTTAAATCTTACTATTATCATTAGTATTATCTGTTTTGTGTTTAAAATATTACTATTTATTCTTGAAACTTATTTATCCGTTACTATATTTCAAATTATTTAATAATAAACTAAACCGTTATTACCTCGTTTATCTTAAGAAGTAATAACCTGTATAATCTAAAATCTCACGTACAATCTATTCTCATCTCAAAATCTTCTTAAAATGCCTCATCCATTGAAAAATAAA
The DNA here is from genome assembly GCA_903901375.1 of uncultured Ignavibacteriota bacterium. GTDB lineage: Bacteria > Bacteroidota > Ignavibacteria > Tepidaquicellales > Tepidaquicellaceae > CAIKZJ01. Next base: position 7,668 of record CAIUQV010000007.1, on the reverse strand, counting down.
CCCCTGTACCTGCATTTGTTTTTCCAAAATCAACCCTTAGATTAATTTTTTCTTTCGGGTCAAAAACAAATCTCAATCCTAATCCATAAGCCTGTTTTACATCGGATACTCTCAGTTCATTGAAATTGTGAAAGACATCCCCCGCAGAATAAAATACAGCAAACCCTAATCTCCACCAAACAATTTTCCTGTATTCGGCCTGTACCGTTATGAAATTCTTTTCTCTGTATCTTCCTTCGTAAAATCCCCTCATCCTTGACACCCCTCCAAGAGCAGGCATAAAGAAGAAAGGAGGATTTCCCGTACTTAAATCAGAATATAATTGAAATGCAAGTATGTGTTCTTTTAACGGCGATACATACTGTCTTAAATCTATTTTGTACCTGTTGTATGTATAATCACTCGCAAGAAACCTGCCGTAAAACAACATTGAATATTTATAAAGCCCGCCACTTGATGGGAAAGAAACGTTATCCCTGTTATCATAAGAAAAGCTCAGACCAATCCCGCCGACTTTTCCTCCGTTAATTCCCTTGACTGAAGTATCAGACAGATTAGGATTTCCCATTTTATCTTCCATTTTTACATTAACGTAATCAAACAGAAGTCCGTTTTGCAGAAATTTAAAGAATACTCCTCTTATCTGAGTTTCTAGATATATTCCGAAAGAAGTTGTCTTGTATTCACTATTTTCTATCTCTGAAGTCGAGTTTCCAAGACCATAAAACTTTCCAATATCGTTTGAATAATAAAAATCCGATTCAAGATAAAATCTTTTTTTCCCGGGTAAATAAATTCTCGGCTTCAGCGAAATATAATATTGGCTGTTTGAAGTGTAGTATCCCGAAACAGTAACCTTGGACGGATTTTGCAAAGGCAGTAATGCGGTTCTGAAATACAGCATTCCCCCAACACCTAAAGCGAATTGTGTTTCCGGGGTGTAAAATGCATAAGGATAGCCGATGAATTTAACTTCGTTAACTTTAAAGGAGGCTGTATCCAGTGAATTTTCACTTTCTTTTGCCGGCTCTATAATTATTGAGCCGGTTTTTGAACTGTCCAATTTTACATTTGTTCTGACGCTGTCACTCTTCTCCTGAGCATTTACAGGGTCTGCAAATAGAACCCGAAGCATAATCAAAAGCATAAGCAGTTTGAGAACCCTTATAAAAGATAAAAAGAAAAACATGATAATATAATTTGTTAATCAGAAGTTAATACTTGTTATCTTTTTATATCTCCGACAAATGGAAGCTGCTCCATTATCTGAACTCTTATTTTCGTATCAAGGTAGTTTTCCAATTGAATAAACTGTACTGCTTTAATAGCAGGAAGCACTCCTAATACCTCAGTATAAGTTTTATTGAGTAGTTCCAGAAATCTTGTTTGGTTTGAAAGACTTCTGTTTAATAATTCCTGTGCCTTTGAATCCTTCAGTTCAGCAAATTGCTCACTGTACTCAGCAATGTTTTTGATTCTTTCTTCACCAAGTTTTTTTCTTCCTTCTTCATACTTGTCATAAACACCCCAGAATCCTTTTGCCTCTTCATCTGTAAGAGACATATACTTGGTAACAATATCCCTTTTTTCCATTCCCCAAATACTCTGAATGTAATTTATTTCATCCTTTGTTTGCGAATATGCGGAAAAGGATATGAACACTAAAACTAAAACGTAAAATAATTTTTTCATTTTCTATTTATAATTTTAAAAATTTTATCAAATTAAATTTTGTTAGTTTTCCTCTAAGTTAAATGCTTTTTTTGAATTGTCCCAATTTACTCCAGTAAGATCTGCTCCTGTAAAGTTTGTATTGCCAATAATTGCTTCCGAAAAATCAGCACTCTTAAGGTCGGCATTCTTAAAAGAAGTTCCGAAATAAGTCCCGATAATCAAAGCTGTTTTTATTAGGACGGGAAAACTTTTAGGTTTCGATAATACCTGCTTGCTTAATACTGCACACGCCACTGCGAGAACAACTGTTTCCAGCCCTCCGCCGATTGTTCTGCCAAATGTAGCTCCACCGATTGCAACTACCAGAAAAATTATATTCGAAGATAAAGTCCCTGCCGATGCTCTTGCAATTATTCCTACCATAGACATTATTGCAAAAATGACAAGTGTAAGTGAACCGTAAATAGAACCCATTCCTGTACCGGCCCCGGACAACCGTGAAATAAGACCAATAATTAATACAAGGGTTATTGTTATTCCAATAAAAAGCAGAAAATTCTTGCCGCCCTTTAAAATTGTATAAAGAATAAATAAAACCACTAACCCTGCCGTAATATAACCTGACCATACTATATTTGGGTCAGACGAATTAATTGCATACTGAAATGTTGCTCCCGCTAACATCGCAAGGTATCCTGATAACATTGATATTATAAGTGAGATAATAAAAACCATCAACGCCGCAGGAGTCTTTAATCCGGTTCTGCATTTTGAAAAATCAGCATTTGTTAATATTGTGTCCGAAAAATCAACACCGCGTAAATCTGCTTCGCTGAAGTTTGCGTTTGCAAGATTTTTACCCTTATATGATTTTTCATGTAAAATATTCTCTGTTTTATCCATTTTAATAAATTAAAGTTAATTTGATAACCTGTTCATAATTATGAACAGGCTATCTTATTCAGACAAACTATTTCACTTTCTTTATCGCTGGTGGTTTCCATAATCCGTTAACTATTTCTGCCTTTGGAGCATACAATCTCATCGTAATGCCGAGTAATCCAAGAGGAGAAGGCAGCCAATTATTTACTTTTTCGGCGCCGGGATTTTTATTCTGAATATAAATATCAAGCGAGCCGTCTGCATTGTATTTTAAGTCATCCCTGTCGCCTATTGCAAACCGGTTTAATTCGTTTGCCGCTTGATAACCTTCTGCGTCATACATAGTGATTGACCAGAAAGCTCCTACAGGTGGAAGTATTTCTTTGCTGAAATGAATCACGTAATCATTATTTCCATCTATTGGATTCCCATCGCTATCACAGGTATTCAAAGGATAAATTGCGTCTTCAGGCTGATTGGCTCCGAGACCTGCCAGTGCTATTACTGCACGTTTTAAGTATGAATTACCATACACTCCCATATTTTCTGTCAGCATCTGCCAGCCGTTTACTACATTTGCAAGTGTAGGAATCTTTTCTTTCATTAGATTTAATCCTGCTTTAACCGCATATTCCATCGCTGTCTTTACTGTTTCATTAGCACCGTTAAAATCAAATCCTTTTCCCGCTTCAATTCCCAGCCTCTTTATTCTTTCAAGCTGAGACCAGTCAGTAATATGTGGTGAATGAAACTTCATTAATTCTGCGGCATAACTAAAATATTTTTCTCCGGACATAGTGTCAACCTTTGTCATCGGAGGTGTTTTCATATCAACAGTTGCATCAGGAGTAAATTTAACAGGACCGGGAATTTTGCCGTAATCCGATAAAAGTGTAATTTTATATCCATCCTGTACTTTATGAACCAATTCATAATCTTTTGGTCCGTTTGTCTGTGTTCGACCTATAATCCATAAGTATTTTGTAGTTGAATTAATTACAGTTAATCCATTTGGCAAATCTCCTTTCCATCCATTTGGCACAACAACAAATTCTTGTGCTCCTGTTCCGCTGGTTCGTTTTCCGGGAGCCGCAATTACATCTGTCCACATATCCAGCATTGGCAATAAATAATAGCGATTATTTGTGTCAAGAACCGAAACTATTACCGGCTCCTTTGTAAGGTCAAGCCATGCAATTGAATATAATGTGTCAAAATTCGGACGGACAACATCACGGAAATTTGCTTCCGGAAATTTTCTCATATGACTGAATAAATTCATAGGACCATAACCTTCTTTTGCTCCGGGAGGAACATTTGTCAAAACTTTGCGAGTTACATCCATTAGAACCATTGGATAAAAGTAAACATATGCTTCCACTGCAATATCATTTGCTTCCTGCTGTGTAAGAGGCTTTGTTATATCTGGATTTCCCATTTGAAATAACCTTTCTATTTTATTTGTTTGGTAAATTATATTTTAAAATAACTTGCTTGCTATATACAATGCTGAAAGAATTTTAGATAATAAATACTTAACCCACTGCAACTTAATATGAAGATTTATCTTTAGTATTTGAAATCGGGTTCAAACAGAATTTGTATTATATATTTATAAAATTATAAGTTATTAATATCTACACTTATACAAATATCATTCCAAAGAAATATATCTGTTTATTGTCTTAAAGGTTACAAAAATGCAGTATTTAATGATATTTTTGGATGGTCGCTTTTTGGGACTCTTTAGATTTCGTGGATTCCCACGGAATACCGTGAGACGGGTATTACTTTCTTTTGATATTATACTTCTTCATTCTGTCACGAAGAGTACTTGGTGCTACTTCTAAAATTGCAGAAGCACTATTAACTCCTTCAATTTTCCAGTTTGTCCGTTTTAGAATTTCTATAATATACTCTTTTTCAATTTCTGAGAGAGGTATAAGTCTAAAATTATCTTTCTTTTCTTCTTTTTGGGATTTGTTTGGCAGGTTAACTACAAGTTTACTTCCTCTTGAAGTTATTATACTAGATTCTAAAACATTCTCAAGCTCCCGTACGTTACCTGGCCACGAATATTCCAGCAGCATATCTAATGTCTCCTGATAAACAAATTCTATATTCTTTCCTAATTTTCTGTTTATGTTTTTGATAAACTGTATCACCATTTCCGGAATATCCTCTTTTCTTTCCCTGAGGGGCGGAACTGTTATTTTGAATACATTTAGTCTGAAAAAGAGGTCCTCACGGAATCTCCCGTTTTTAACTTCTTCTTCAAGGTCTCTGTTTGTTGCCGCAATAAGTCTCACATCAACCTTTATCGTTTTTGAACTTCCAAGTCTTTCAAACTCTCCGTATTGTGTCATTCTTAGCAATTTTGACTGTACATGAAGCGGCAACTCTCCGATTTCATCAAGAAATAATGTCGAGCCGTTTGCGAGTTCAAACCTTCCTGTACTTCGGGTGCTTGCATCGGTATACGCTCCTTTTTCCCGCCCGAAAAGTTCGCTCTCTATAATATTCTGCGGAAGTGTTGAACAATCTACTTTTATTAGCGGTCTGCTCTGTCTGGAGCTTGCATTATGTATTGCACGGGCAATTAACTCTTTTCCTGTTCCCGTTTCCCCGTATATCAGAACTGTAGTGTTTAAAGGAGCAACTTTTTCTACGTTGAATAGACAGTATTTAATTGCATCGCTTTTTCCTAAAATATTATCGTACTTGGTTTTTAATTTAATTTCCTCTTTTAAATATATATTGTCCTGCTGCAACTGATTTTTAAGTTTTTTTACATCCTCAAGTGCGTTTTCCAGTGCTATCTGTGCATTCATTAGTGACGTTTCATTTCGGTGAATTAATACTACACCCTTTTTTTGCCCGATTAAAGGTGTTACTGTAAGACTAAACCAGAATTCTTCGTCATTAGTGTTTAATTTATATGTGTTTTCATAGATTTTCAATTTTCCCGAGAGCACAGACTTTATTCCTTTTAGATGTTTTGATGCAAAATCAGACCCGTTCTTCGAAATCTTTTCAAAAATTAACAAAAGATTCATTCCCGCTCTAAGATTAAAAACCGATTTCTCATCGCTATGTTTTTCTGAAAACTCTTTCCACGCTTTATTTAAATTTAATATTTTGAAGTTCTCGTCCAGCACCATTATCCTGCTGTTTGAGGAATTGATTATTGAACTTTGAAGCTCTTCGCTTTCTTTTATTAATCTCTCGTTTTCCTTTTCTTTTGTAATATCAATTGAAACTCCTACCATTCGTTCGGGATTCTTTTCAAAGTTGTATTCAATTTTTCCCTGAGCAGATAACCAACGGATTGTTCCGTCAGAATTCAATATTCTGATTTTACTATTATAATTACCGGTCTTTATTGCTTCGTCTATATCTTGTAACCCTCTTTCAAGGTCCTCCGGATAAATTTTCTTTTTAATCGTTTCGAAATCGTAATTTTCCATATCTGCAACATCATAAAGCCGTTCCGCTGCTTTTGTTGCCCAGATTTTACCGCCTTCAAAAATTAAATTCCAGAAACCTGCACCTGCTGAAGATGCAGCAAGTCTTAAACGCTCTTCAGATTCTTGTATCGCTTGTTCTGATATTCTTCGTGATATTGCATTCGCAAAAATCTGCGATATGTATTTAAGTTTATTAATTTTTTCTTCTGTCCATTCGATTTCATCATCTATGGTATCGTAACTTATAATGCCAAATACAGGGCTATTTCCAATATATAACGGCAATGTTAATGTTGACTTCAGATTAAAATAATCTCTATTTTCTTTATCAATTACTGCTTCAGGTGGGTAATCAGACGAATTTTTAAGTAAAACCTCTTTTTTCTCAAGAATTTTTTTCAAGCTCCATGGGAATGTTTTTGATGCTTCTAATATTTGGGGGACCTCTGGCCCTTCGCTTCTTCGGTAATAAGATAGCAATAATGATTCATCGGGTGATTCCTTGTTTATCATCCATAGTGTTGAAACATCAAAATCCAGAAATTCACATATCTGTTTTAATGAACTATTTATTTCTTCATAAAGATTATTATCGTTAACATTCACAAAACGACTGGAAAGAACCGATATAAGTCTTTCAAAAGCAAGACTCTCTTTTAGTTTATTTTCGGTTATTTTTCTTGATATGGCATTCGAAAATATATTTGCAATAAATTGTAATTTATCTATTAATTCATCTGTCCAGTTTACCTCTTTTCTTATTGTATTAAAACTCAATGCACCAAAGACAGGGTTTTTACTAACAAATAATGGGTAAGATAGCAAAGACTTTAGATTGAAATGAAGCCTGGTTTGTTTGTCTATTTCTGCCTCGGGTGGAAGCTCGTCAACATTTTTGTATCTGACAATCTCTTTCTTAAGAATTTTTTCTAATGTCCAGGGAAATAATTTCTTTGCTTCGATTAACTCCGGTATCTCTGCCAAAATATTCCTCTGAAAGTAATTTGTAACAAATACATCTTTATTGTCACTTCTTTTTAATTGCCATAAAACCGAAACATCTAAATCAAGATATTCGCAAATCTGCTTTAATGATTCATTGATCTCATTGTCTATTTCTTCTGCGGGCAAATTTATTAGTTTTACCGAGAGAACTGCGGATAATTTGTCAAATTGCGTATCACCCACTTATTATATACCTTTTTGTTGGAAGAACTACTAACATCCATTCAATTAATTAAATTATGAAAACACTTATAGAGCTATAAATAAATTTTATATTTATTTGATTATCTCGTTATTGTAAAGCAAGATTGTTTTATATTAAAATTATATTTTGCATAATATAATAATAAGTTGTAAATTAATAAATATAGTTATTTTCTGATTACATGACATAAATCTTTAAATATGAAACAAAAACTACAATCATAGCATTACTTTTGTTTCTCTCGTTTGATGTTGGCTACTGGCAATGGATTAAATCCGGTGGGTAGTAAGGTGAGTGCAATAACGGTTGTTAAAAACGCCATCCTTTTTGGTTCTATATACGGAGTATTTTAACCACTAATAACGGTGTTAACTGGACACAAACAACATTAAATAATAAAACCATTTTGTCAGTTGCAGTTAAGGGCAACAGTAT
>CAIUQV010000006.1 GCA_903901375.1 uncultured Ignavibacteriota bacterium | reverse complement strand
GTATTATCTGGGTTTGTAAAGTGTTAATTTGCTTAAAGTCGTTTCCCCGAAATGATATCAAATAATAAATAATATTAATATGCCCCTGCTTACTGTTTTATCTGTTGTGTTAATCACTCTTGCGCTCGTGTTCTATTCCATCGGTATCTGGTCTGAACGCTTCGCTCGTTACCTCAAACCCTGGCACGTCGTCTGTTTCTGGCTCGGCCTCCTGTTCGATATCAGCGGCACTTACGCTATGCACCTTATTTCTACAAAAGTGTTTAATATTCTCGAACCGCATACTCTCACTGGTCAGCTTGCTCTCTGGGTTATGCTCGTGCACGTTGTCTGGGCAACATACGTCATCACTAAAGGCAGCGAAAAAGTCCGGAAGAAATTCCATGTTTACAGCATTCACGTCTGGATGCTCTGGATGGTGCCGTATTTAGGCGGTATGTATCTTGCCATGTCCAGATAAAACAAAAGAACTTCCATCTCTGAAAGTTCTCTTTTAAAATCTCTTATGCCTAAATCGCCTGCGATTCGCTTTTAAATAATTTCTTTATCAGTGGTAATCCGTTTTTTATCAGCTCTTATCTGTGTGCCATTCTATAAAGCTCTTTTCTCTTCAACTCTTAACTTTTAACTCTTAACTTTTAACTCTTAACTCTTAACTTTTAACTCTTAACTCTCTCTACGTATGCGCCACTACTTCTATCTCTACCTTCGCATCCTTCGGAAGCCTTGCCACCTCTATCGTACTCCGTGCCGGTGCCGACTCACCAAAGAACTCATTGTACACTTCGTTCATTGCCGCAAAGTCATTCATGTCTTTTAAAAACACCGTTGTCTTCAGAACGTTCGCAATCGCTGAACCGCTTTCCTCAAGCAGTGTCTTCAGGTGTGTACACACGGCGCGTGTCTGCTCTTTAATGTCGTCTGAAACTATAGCCCCGTCTGCTCCGAGCGGAATCTGCCCCGACGTGAATATCAGCCCTTTGTACTCTATCGCCTCGCGGATTGCAGACTCAAAACCGCCGCTCTTTATTTTCAGTCCGTTGTACTGTATCGCCTGTGAATACGGCCCGATTGGTTTCGGAGCCTTCTCTGTAAATAATTTCTTCTTCATCTTTAATAATATAATTTAAGTTATCTTCTTTCGCTTAGTTCTACAATTCTTTCAAGGTCTTCTCCCGAAAAATAATCTATCACTATTTCTCCCGTCTGTTTCGTCTTTGCCTTTATCGTCACCCTCGTTCCAAAAAATACTCTTAGCTGGTTTTCCACTTCCTGAAGGTACGGGTCGAGCGGTGCTTTCCCGGACGACGACGACTTTTTCTTCTTAGGCTTTGCCGAACCCTTCGTCATATTCTCAATCTCGCGTACCGTCACTTTTTCCTGAAGTATCTTTTTCCAGAGTACAAGCTGTGCATCCGCATCGTCCACACGAAGTATTCCTCTCGCGTGTCCTTCAGTAATTTCGCTCTTTCTCAGCGATACTTTTATTTCCACAGGAAGTTTCTGCAGTCTTAAACTGTTTGCCACCGTACTTCTTTGCTTCGAAACCTTCGCTGAAATTTGTTCCTGCGTTAAATTGCATTCGTCTATAAGCCGCTGGTATGAATCCGAAAGCTCCATCGGGTTAAGGTCTGCACGCTGTACGTTCTCTATCAGCGCAAGTTCAAGAAGGTTTTCCCTGCTGTCGTCCGATGTGTTATAAAGATAAGCAGGTATCTTCTTCAGCCCCGCCAGCAAAGACGCACGCATGCGGCGCTCACCCGATATCAGTATGTATCCGCTTCCGTTCTTCTCTGCCATCACCGTCACTGGCTGAAGCACGCCCTTCTGTTTTATCGAATCGGCAAGCTCCTTCAGCTTTTCCTCGTCGAAATCTTCTCTCGGCTGATATGGGTTCTCTCTGATTTTCTCTATCTCTATTAAAAGCTGCTCATTCGTCGTAACAGTCTTTGCCGTTTCCCCCGTAACGTTATTCGGGTCTATCTTTTTATTCTCAAAAAGTGCCGAAAGTCCTTTGCCTAATCCGCCTCTTGTGTCCATATATTAGTTTTCCGTAATTTTATTTCTTAAAACAAATTCCTCCGCCAGGTCTGCATAGTGCTTCGCACCCAGTGAATAAGGGTCATACTCAACTATCGGCTTTCCGTAGCTTGGCGCTTCGCCGATTTTCACGTTGCGGGCAATCTTCGTATCAAAAACTTTTTCTCCAAAATATTTCCTTAACTCCGTCTCAACCTGATTCGCAAGTTTCAGTCTTGAATCGAACATCGTCAGCAAATATCCCTCAATGCTTAAAGGAGGATTGTATGAATTCTTTACCATCTTGATTGTGTTCAGCAGTGCCGATAAACCTTCCAGTGCATAATACTCGCACTGAACAGGAATCAAAACAGTGTCTGCCGCATTCAGCGAGTTTATAGTTATCAGCCCGAGCGACGGCGGACAGTCAATAAATATAAACCTGAAGTCATAGCCGCTGTCAGGCTCCGCAAGCTCTGCAAGTTTTGTGCGCAGTATTCCTTCCCTGTTCTCAAGTGTTACAAGCTCAAGCTCTGCCGCAACAAGGTTTATGTTAGACTTTATAATGTACAGGTTCTCTATCTGTGTCGGCTGTACCACATCCTTTGCTTTTTTATCGCTCACAAGAATTTCGTAAATACTGCTTCCGTCCTCTTTTGGTTCAAGCCCTATACCCGTTGTCGCATTTGCCTGCGGGTCTATGTCAATCAACAGCGTTTTTATTCCAAGGTTTGCTATACACGATGATAGATTCACGGCAGTAGTTGTTTTCCCAACTCCGCCCTTCTGATTCGATATGGATATTATTTTCTGCAATAAATGGTTTTTCTCTTAAATTTCCAAAACATCGCCGGCTTTCATTATAACACATTTCTTCCCGATAGATTCCACCTTCCGTTTAAAATCGTTCGCATCGGATTTTATTATATCGAACGTATTATAATGTACCGGCACAACTATCCGCGGCTGAATAAACTCTACGGCTTTTACTGCATCGTCAACCCCCATCGTGAAATCATCTCCGATTGGCAGGAACGCTGCGTCAATCTTGTACATCTCGCCCAGCAGTTTCATATCGTAGAAAAGTCCTGTATCCCCCGCCTGATAAAATGTCTTATCGCCGACAGTTATCAGAACACCGTGTGCATCGCCGGCATATGTCCCGTCGGGGAACGACGACGAATGATGTGCAGTAGTAAGCTTTACCCTTCCAAAAGGAAAGTTATACCCGCCGCCCGTATTCATCGGGTGTGCCGTAACGCCCTGCGCTCCGCAGTAATTGGCAACTTCGAACATACCGATAACCGTAGCGTTGTTACGCTTTGCAAGCTCTATCGTATCGCCGAAATTATCTCCGTGACCGTGTGTGGGAATAATGAAGTCGCACTTCACATCTTCGAGCTTAACGTCACAATCAGGATTACCCGTTATAAAAGGGTCAATCAGAATTATATGTTTGCCGGTATTTACCTCGACAAATGCGTGTCCGTGAAATTTGATTTTCATATTTAATTTAAGCCTTTAAATTATTAGATTGCATTAAATTAATACTAATATGATATTAATTCAATTTTAATAGTACTGCATAGAAGGAATTTCTTTCTTGGCTATTTTTTACGATATTTATTTAAATTTAAAACATAAGATATGATTCTCAGAGACAAACTCGCGGAAATTATTCCGGGATTAAGAAAAGAAGCGGCTGAAGTTTTTGCTATGGGCCCGAACGAATCACTTGGCGAAGTCACTACCGAGCAGGTGTTCGGAGGTATGCGTGGTATTAAAGCACTGATTTGCGATACATCTGAAGTAGGTCTTGATACAGGGCTTATTATCAGAGGTATTCCAATTCTTGACCTTGTTGACAAATTACCGGAAGAAATTTTTTACCTGCTTTTAACAGGCGAACTTCCTAATGACGAAGCACTCGAAGACCTCCAGTGGGAGCTGAAAAGAAGAAGCGACGTTCCTTTCTACGTCTGGAACACTATCAATGCATTGCCGATTGAAACACATCCGATGGTTGTGCTGAACTCTGCTGTGCTCGTTATGGAAAACGAATCTTTCTTCAGAAAAAGATACGAAGAAGGAATGCCGAAAGATATGCTGTGGGAACCGATGCTCTGGGATGCACTTAACCTGATTGCACGTATTCCTATCATTGCGGCATACATCTACAGAAGAAAATTTACAAAAGGTCCGAGAATTAATCCTGATAACAATTTAGACTGGGCGGCAAACTTTGCAAGACTGCTTGGCACGGAAGACCCCGACGGCTCTTTCGCAGACCTGATGAGACTTTATATGGTTCTTCACTGCGACCACGAAGGCGGTAACGTGAGTGCTATGGCAACACAAACTATTAACTCTGCATTGTCGGATATTTATTTCTCAATCAGCGGCGGACTGAACGGACTTGCAGGACCACTGCACGGACTGGCAAATCAGGAATGCTTAAGGTTTATTGTAAAACTCAGAGACGACATAGGGCATACACCATCGGACGCAGAGGTGAAAGAATACTGTCTGAACCTGCTGAACAATAAGAAGGTGATTTCGGGATACGGACACGCGGTACTCAGAGTAACCGACCCAAGGTTTACGGCATTCGTAAACTTCGGTAACAAACACCTGCCGGACGATGAAATATTCGGAATTGTAAAACAACTGTTCAACATCGTCCCGAAGATTCTTATGGAAGGCGGAAAAGCAAAAGACCCGTGGCCGAACGTTGACGCATCGAGCGGTGCTCTGCTGCACTACTACGGACTTACAGAGTACGATTATTACACAGTACTTTTCTCGGTTTCGAGAATACTCGGCTTATCAGCACAGCTTATCTTAAACCGTGCTCTCGGCAGACCTATAATCAGACCGAAATCTGTAACGACTGAATGGCTTAAGAAAAACCTTTCTGCAAAGAAGAAAGCAGCAGAAAAACCAAAAGAAGAAAAGCCAAAAGAAGAAAAAGGTAAGTAGGTATAGAACGCACACTGAAAGAATTAAAACAATTCATACAAAAAGAGGTTGGCGATTAGCCAACCTCTTTTGCTTTATAGATAAATTGTAATTATTTGATAAGAAGCATTTTCTTCGATTCAGAATACCCCCCGGTCGTCAACTTATAAAAATACACTCCGCTGTTCAGCATACTCCCGTCAAACGTCGCCTCATACGTTCCCGCATTAAGTCGTTCGTTCACCAGCGTCTGTAACTCGCGACCCATCACGTCATATACTTTTAGAAGAACGAGATCCCCGCCAGAAACATGCGGGGATGACACTATTGAAAATTTTATCTTTGTACTCGGATTGAACGGATTCGGATAGTTTTGTGATAACTTAATATTTTCTGGTAATATTGTATTGTTTTCAACAACAGGGATTAACTGGGATGTGTTTCTGCGATAAATAGCCGGCAAATATGAAAATGGTCTTGTTCCTAAATATGTCATCCCACCGATTGAATACAAAGCACAAACATAATATTCATCAGGGATAATTCCTTCATTTTTGAAAACCCAGTTTGCACCTCCATTAGTCGAGACCTGGACCCCATAGCCAAATGAAGATATAAGTATATTATTGTTGTCTAAGATAGATAAGCCGAATAGCCCTATGTTCTGATTTATTTCATTTAATCTCCTCCATGAATATCCCGAATTATTCGATAGAAATACTCCTTTATGTGTACCGCATAAAACCACGTTATCCTTTGCCTGCAAAGAATAAACTACAACGCTATCAAACTCAGAATAAAGAACGGCCATCCAATTGTTACCGTTATTTGTCGATTTATAAACTTTCTTTGTGCCATTATCTACACCTACACCTACATATAATGTATCTTTATATACTGTTATTGCTTTAATAGTTACTAAACCATGAAGGTAAGGTAATCCTGTGTTGATTGAATCCCATGTTGTTCCATGGTCAGATGAACGAAATAGACCATTGTTTGCTCCTGCAAAAACATATTGTTCATTGCAATCTAGATGATAAGCAAAGATGCTATAAATGTTTTCAAGAATCCTACTCCAGTTATTACCGTTATTAGAAGAGCGATACAAGCCTGAATCCGTATTAACAAAAATATAATTCTCTTGTGCGGTAATAGTAATAACATTATTGTTTGCCAATCCGGAATTTACAGGATCCCATGTTATACCGCTATTCGATGTTCTAAAAACTCCAGTCGGACCAGTGCCGCAAAACACATAGTTTGTATTACTCGTAAATTGATTGATATTTGAATAAACTTCAAACATTTTTTGCCATTGAGCATTGCTATTGCTGGTTGAAATCAGAAATACAATTACCAGAAAATATTTAATATACTTTTTCATTCTCATTAACCTGCACATTTCATGCAATTATTTCAATTCGATTAATATTGCACATCGAAAACCCTAAAACACAAAAGGGGCTTTCGCCCCTTTGTGTAATAATAATTTATTTGTTTGATAAAATTTATTTTATCAGTCCGCCCAAAAAGACGGCGGATTTCTGATTAAATAGCTACCGCTATTTAATCATCAACATTTTTGATGTTGCGGAAAAGTCCTGCGTTGTAAGCTTTGAAATATACGTGCCGCTTGAATACTTTGAAGCGTCCCATTGCACCTGATAATGTCCTGCATTCAGATTCTGGTTGACAAGTTCATCTATTTTCTTACCGCTGATATCATATATTTCAAGTCTGACGTGATTATACTTCGGAATATCGAATGCGATGTTAGTAACAGGATTAAACGGGTTTGGATAATTCTGCGAGAGTTTATACTGTGCGGGGATTTCTCCGAACGGGTCTATGCCGAGCGTTGAATTAAGATTAAACGTCCAGCATCCTCTGCCGTGTGTTGCGACGAGAATCATTCCGATTGTCTGCTTGTACTTCATGTCATAAACTTCAACCATCGGAAGTCCGCTGCTGAATGAAATCCAGTTTGTGCCTTCGTTTGTTGACTGGAAGACTCCGAAGTCAGTTCCGACGAATAACATTCTCGGAGAGAGTGTCCGCATAACTATTGAGTTCGCGGCAATGTTTGGAAGGTTGCCGGTGATATTTGTCCAGTTAACTCCGCCGTTAGTGGTTTTAAGAACGTGTGTTGTGCCTGTGCCGCCAAGCGTTGCATAACAGATATTGTCGTTTGTGTTATCGACTATGAAATCACTAACGTATGGATAGCCCGTCTGTGTTGACCAGTTTGCACCATTATCTGTAGTTACAAGAATTCTTCCGTTTGATGTTCCTATATAAATTTTATTAATGTCTGTCGCGCTGATTCCGATTGCAGAAACGCTGCCGCCAACGATTGTTGTGGTTGCAATCTGAGTCCATCCGCTTGAAGTGGTTGCCGTTTGTGCATTCGTTGTTTTCCATATATCTGCACGACCGAAAACTATTGTGTTATGGTCGCCGGGTGCAATTTCGTAAGGATTATAAAAAAGTCCGCCGGTTGAAGAAGCTGGCGTGATGTTTGTAAACGAAACGCCTGAATTGTTTGAGCGCTGGATTGAGCCATTGACGTACTGACCGTAAACGTAGTTTGTGTTAACGGGGTCAACTATTGTGTATCCGCCGTCACCTGTTGTGCGCTGTATCCAGTTACTGCCGCCGTCTGTGGAAGTCATTTTATTGTTATCCTGTGTACCGCCCTGAAAAGAAAGCAGGTTGGTCGGGTCGTAATCTGCGCTTTGATACTGGAGTGTTGAAAGCTTCTGGTTTAAGTCTGTCCAGTTATTACCGTCATTAGTAGATTTATAAACACCGCCGTCCGAACAGCAGTATAAAACACTTCCGTTGTATTCGAGTCTGTGAATATCCGCATGCGCCATCAGAGATGGGTTTGTCGTTGCCCACTGAGATTTTTGTACAAGCGAAGTTCCCCCTGTTGAAGAAGCATAAACATCAAGTCCGCCGACAACAACGTAGTTTGCGTCAGAGGGTTTTACTGTAACTGCATTATCATACCAGCCCTGAGAACTAAGATAATTTGGAGTTGTTGACTGTGCTGTCCAGGTTGTTCCTGCGTCAGTTGTTTTGTACAAACCAAGCAGTGCACCGCCGGATGATGCGGCAATGCTTGCGTAAATTGTGTTCACGTCGCTTTTGGCAAGTGCAAGCTGAATTCTTCCCATAGTTGTAGGAAGTCCGCCTGTAAGTGTTGTCCAGGTATTGCCACCGTTAACAGATTTTATAATCTGACCTGCGTTTGAACCGCCGTTTGTTATATAAATAATCTGTGAATTGTAAGGATTAATAACGATGCAGTTTATATTTGTACCGCCGTTTATATTTGTCCAGTTAATACCTGCGTTAGTTGATTTGAAAATCCCATTATTACCGCCCATATAAACTATGTTTGAATTGAACGGGTCTATAGCGATGTACGAACATCTGTTACCGACCTGAGTAACGGTAGCAACCTGAAACCAGTTTGCGCCGCCGTCTGTGGATTTATAAATTCCGTTTCCGTACTGACTGTCGCCTGAATAATTAAGTTCGCCCGTTCCAAGATAAAGAACGTTTGGGTTTGTCTGGTCCACGGCAATATCTCCGCAGGCAAGAGTTGGGAGGTTGTCTGTCAGCGCTGTCCAGTTAACGCCGCCGTCAGTGGTTTTCCAAACGCCGCCCTGAGCAGCTGCGATGTAAAAAATATTTGGGTTTGTCGGGTGGAAGGCGATTGAGTTAGTTCTGCCCGAAATATAATTTGCGTTTGTTCTCTGATAAAACATACCGACAGGATTTATGCTAATCCAGTTGGTTGTACGTGTTTTACTGTAAGGAATGTTTCTGTCTTCAGGAATTACAGATTTCTGCTCAACTGCTTTAGAATAAGCGTCGAAGGCTATCTTCATTCCAGGTCCGCCTGCGCGGCGAGTAAGTATAAATTCTTCTCTTTCAAGAATGCTTTCGCTGGATTCATCTTCTTCCTGAGCGAAACAGTAATCGAGCTGATAAGCAAATAAGATAAGAAACAGTGCGAGTAAAATTGCTTTAACTTTCATATAGATATAAAATTTTATTAATGTGTTTAAAGTTATACCATTCAAATTATCTATTTTAAAGATAACAAGATATTAAAAAAGGGAAATAAAAACGGGCTCAGAATAATTTTGCAATATTGCTTTCGTGATCAAGGAGCCACTTCTTTCGCCAGAGTCCGCCGCCGTATCCTGTGAGGCTGCCGTCGGAGCCGATTACTCGGTGACAGGGAATGATTATTGAAATTCTGTTTGCGCCGTTTGCTGTTGCCACGGCACGGATTGCTCCCGAATTTCCGAGTGCCTCTGACTGTTCCCTGTACGAGCGGGTTTTGCCGTACGGTATGTTTCGCAATTCTTTCCAGACTGCTTTCTGAAAAACTGTGCCCGGTGCATTGAGCGGAACGGTGAAGTCTTTTAGTTTATGCTCAAAGTATTCTTTAAGTTCTTTTCTGAGTAAATCGAAATGCGGGTTTTCTCCTTTTACGAATTTAGCACTGAAATACTGCTGGAGTTGTTTGTATTCGGTGTTCAGCATTCGCCTGTCTGAGAATTCGAGCAGGCAAATACCGTCTTCCACTCCGCCTGCAATCATAATTCCAAGAGGGGTTTCGATTTCGACTGTGTCAATCACATTTGTGATTTCGAATAACGGCGGGGCAAGTGCTATCATAAAGTCATTAATAATTTTTCTATTAAATGCTGTGCTCTGTTCTGAGGGTCGATTTTATCGAACGTCATTTTCACGGCAATGCCTTCTACGACTGCACGGACGGTGTGGGTGCCCTGAGAATAAAAAGTCTTTGAAGCTGTGTCAATTACTATGACCTGATGTATCTCTCCGCCGATTACACTTCTTGTCCATTCGTTTGCGAGTTTTATTAATTCATTATCCGTTACCTTATCAGCGTAGAAAACAGAAGTAATGTTCGGGACGGTGAGCCTCATTGCCTTTGGGAGTTTGTATTCGCTGTTAACAAAGGTGCGTGCTGCTTCGTGCAGGCTTTTTGCTGAGCGGGCATCAATATTCCTTTTTTCAATATCGTGAAAGAATAAATAATCCCTTTGCGGAAAAACAAAGTTGCGTCCTTTTCTGAATGCGTATAAATCAGAATATAATCCTGTAAACGGAAAGTTCTCTGTGGTTTGAAATCCTGAATTAGTTAAGAAATCCTTTATTCTGATTATCATAAAATGTTTTTACTAAATTAGAATAATTCTATGTTTATTGCTATACAAATGAGGAGAGGATGAGTTTAATTTATAAGTACTAACGCAAACAGTATGGTTACACCACCTGGATTGTTGGACAATATTTACTTATACACTGTACTGATTATTCAGGGTTTTATAATTCGAGAAATGCTAAGGAATATTGCAATCTCAAAAAGATAATATTAAAATGCACCTTTAGAGGAAATAACATTAACAGGTGTTAACAAAAGAATTTTTATGTCAGACAACAACGACTTTTCTTTGATATACCTAAGGTCTAACTCAAGTTTTTCATAAATAGTCATTTCGCTTCTTCCGCTGATTTGCCATAAACCAGTAACCCCCGGTTTAACTGAATTCCTGATATCCCTTTTATCATTAGGAAATAAAAGATGCTCTTCTATTGGAACCGGGCGTGGTCCAACAAGGCTCATCTCTCCTTTAAGTACGTTATAAAACTGCGGTAATTCATCTATACTAAACTTACGCGCAAACCGTCCTATTCGGCCAGCAATACGCGGATCAGATTTGAGACAGAAGTAATTATCCCACTCTTCTCTGGCAGAAGGGTTTTCTGCAAAATGTTTTTTAAGTAGTTCATCTGAATTTGAAAACATGGTGCGAATTTTCCACATCCTAAAAAGTGTACCATTTAAACCAAGGCGTTCCTGACAATAGAATGGGGCGCCTTTGCTAACAACCCCAATACAAACTACAAATAAAAGGATGATGGGAAAAGCTAGAAAAATAAACAGAGCAGATAAAACAATATCAATTGACCTTTTCGTTAAGGTGAACATAATCAGGAAAAGAACCGGGCTATTTTGAAAACCTCGGCATATTCTTCACCAATGTGGCTTCCCCTTTGCTTACTATGCAATTTTATGTATTCCGGGTTTCTTTCGTTTGAAAATTCATTCTTATAACACTCCAGTGCATTACATTTTTTCGTAATATCGGATTCTGAAAGTTTTACAAATAGGTTTGGAGAAAAATCGGGAATATAACACTGGTCTGTTGATGTTGGTATTTCAAAAAACAGAACATTTTTATGTGTTCTAAACGGGCGTGTATTTATTTCAACGATATTTGATATGAATTTATGAGAATAATGCAAATCCCCGGGGTTGTGTGTTAAAATCAAATCAGCCCACTCAATATACTTTTTGGTTTCTTTTATTATTTTCCAAATATGTTTATCTGCAATATGTTCATAAATCAAAGGCTTAATAATAACTGGTTCTGCACCAAGAACTTTACAGGCAGATTTAAAATTTTTTAAATAATGCTGCCAGTTCTTCAAGCTACGGTCACTATTACTTTTAAGGGTTAATATAACTTTCACCTTACAATTACAATTAACCATCTTACTAATTAAGCCTCCGCAACCAATAGTTTCGTCGTCCGGGTGTGCGATAACAACAGATACTTTTTTATCTTTAAATAACATAATTGGGGTAGTTATTTTAAATAATAGAATATTACAATTATAGTATTTTTCCACAAAAAATAGAGCAAAGATTATAGCTTCCAGTCACGCATTTTATCGTAGAACTTATAATCGGTAAGGTCGTAATGAATAGGTGTTACAGAGATATATCCTTCATCTACGGCTTTAACGTCGAAGTCGTTGGTCTTATCAAGTTTCTTCATACTGCCCGTAAGCCAG
>CAIUQV010000005.1 GCA_903901375.1 uncultured Ignavibacteriota bacterium | reverse complement strand
CGATCTCTGTAAGGAGCATACCACATTAAAATATAACCCGAATATTCGCAGAGCAGGTAATCTATGCTTCTGATAATATTTACTCTTTCATTAAAATCAGATGTTACATTATACTTGTCACAAAGTTCATCTATTCTTTTATCCTTAATCCCCGGCCAGTTAGCATTATTTTTTTCATCTGCAAGATTTGAACGATAAGCATTTTCAGGGTTTGGTATAGCAAGTTCATTCCAGTTCACTGGTGTAAGCGGAAGACTGTTTTCATTAGCCAGCTTTGTCCTTGCCGCAGGGTCTATTTCCTTAAGGTTAAGTTTAATACCTACTTTTTTTAAATCTTCCTGATAGATTGTAAGATACTTATCCTGACCATTCAGGTAAACCATCTCAACTTCAAACTGTTTACCATTCTTGATCAGGTATCCATCCGGATTTTTATTTGTCCAGCCGGCTGATGTTAAAAGTGCAGCAGAGGAATCAAGACTAAAACCTATTTGCGGGTTTGAAGGATTTTCATAAACTCTACCTGGAAAATATGAATATTGCAATGTATAAGCATTATCGAAAAGCTTTTCATTCAGTTTCTTTCTGTCGAAAGCATACGCGAATGCCTTTCTTACTCTGACATCATCAAACGGCTTCATTCTGGAATTAATGCAAATCCCGTTAACACCAATCGGTGATTCATTATAAACTCTTTTCTTAACAATTAAACCCCTGTTAATCATATCAAAATTGTACTCAGTCTTCCATGCAGAAGCTCTGCTGACAAGAAGAATATCAATCTCACCTTTCTTTAATTTTTCTCTTTGCAGCAATTCATTATCAAGGAATACAAAATTAATTGCATTAAAATTATTTTTACCGGTATTTCGCTTCAGGACTTCTCCCCAGTAATCGTTCCTTCTTCTTAGAGTTATTGCCTGACCTTTTATAACATCTTTATCCAGGATTGCATACGGACCACTGCCTGGGATAAAACTAAATTGATATTTGTCGAGGAAATCTTTACCGCTAATATTCTGAATATAATGTGCGGGTAAAAGCACTATATTCGTTGCAATTATTGCAAATTCCCGCCAGCCGTCATTTATTGCTTTAATAGAAAATATATATTTACTTTCAGCTTTTGGTTCTTCATAATTGTCCATTAACTGATTGTAGTATGGACTTAGAATATCAGGATCTTTTAGTAATTTCCATGTGGCAATGAAATCTTCAGATGTGACAGGTTTACCGTCTGCCCACCTTGCATCTGGGTTAATTCTAAACTTAAAAGTTTTTTTATCTTCAGATATTTTCCAGTGTGTGGCAAGAAGAGGTGTAAACTCAGTCGTCAGAGGGTCATATTCAATTAATGTTTCATACAAAAGGTCCCTAACGTATGTATTGAAACCTGAATTATCATCTTTACCATATGTTCTTAACGTAATAGGATTGTCGGGAAGTGATAATACAATGCTTCCTCCTTTTACAGCATTTGTGTTAGCAATGATATTGTATTTCTCATTCGTTTGCCATCCATCTCCCGTAAATCCTTTGCCGCCAAGTTCAGAAGATACGGAGGGATCAGCTCCAGACGGAGTATCAAACTGATTCATGGAAACAGGTAATACACTCTCAGAAGTTTTAGTACCATCCTTTTTCCCGCAACCGGATAATATTGTAAAAAATATTACCGTTATGAATAAATTCTTATAGAATGCTCTGTTAAACAATATGACCCAATATATTGATTAAAAATTGCCAACTGTTATTAATTTATACATAATAATTAACAAAATAAACTGATTAAATAATGAGTCCTTTCATGAGTTATTTCAATGAAAAAGCAGGAAAATCGCATTTTTACATTAATAAAAATACAATTTTTGAATGCACATTTCTGCTAACACTTCAGCAAAACTAATTTATATAAAAAAATGAGATGGGTATTTTCAGGGAAGTTCCTGCTAACATTGTGGGAAGTTTCAGCTAACTTCCTGCTAATTTTCAGCTAAAATACAGCAAATAGACAGTCAATAGACAGGGAAAAGGCAGCTAACGTATTAAGAAACTTCAATTTTATTCTGAAAATTATACTTAAATAT
>CAIUQV010000004.1 GCA_903901375.1 uncultured Ignavibacteriota bacterium | reverse complement strand
TTGCAAGTGCAAATTCGTTCGTCAATGTTGCCTTAAGAGCTTCGTTTCCGCTTTGTGCTCTAACAACTTCTGCGTTACAGTCTTTCAATACATTTTCCAAAGCAACCAGATTTGGAATTTTGTCATCAACGATTAAGACTTTTTGCTTCACTTTCATAAACAATAATAAATTACTTAACAGATAAATTTTCTAAAAAAAGTTTAATTTCATCAGCTGTATAAACTCTATCAACACAACCAGTTTCTATTGCATATTTGGGCATAACCGAATATTCCGCAGTATCTGGATTCTCGGCAATTGTCAACCCACCATATTGTTTGACTTTACGCGTACCTTCTGCACCATCATTATTAGCACCTGTAAAAATTATACTGATTAATTTATCAGTCCAAACATAAGCAGCAGATTCAAAAAGCAGGTCTATAGATGGACGGGAATAGTTGACTTTCTCTTCATGTGAAAGAGAAATAGTATTATCCCGTTCAATTAAAATATGATAATCAGCAGGCGCAATGTATATATTCCCAGGACTGATTTTGCACTTATCAGTAATCTCTAGGACTTTCATAGAAGTGAAACGCTGTAGAATTTCGGGTAATTCGCTTTTATGCAGCGGATGAAGATGCTGTACAATTATAACAGTTAATGGAAATGATTCATCCAGGTTCTTAAATATTTTCATAAGAATATTTAACCCACCTGCTGACATTCCCATAACTATTGCTTTATAGCTGTGATTCATTGTCTTCTATAATCTTTTTATAAATTCTTTCGGATTTATTAACTGTTTCAAATATATTTTCAACAGAAGTAAACATAATACTTTCCTTGCTTCCGAGACACAAAAAGCCATTATAGATAAGACTATCACTGAATAATTTAAGAATCTTATTCTGAAGTGCTTTATTAAAATATATTAAAACATTTTTACACATTACAAGATGCATTTCACCAAATACACCATCAGCAGTAAGATTATGATTAGCAAACATAACATTCTTTCTTAAGGATTTATCGAATATTACTGAATTATGTTTAGCAAGATAATAATCAGACAGGACATCAGAGCCCCCGGCGGCAATATAATTAGCTGTACATTGTTTCATGTTTTCAATAGAATATATTCCATTCCGAGCAATTTCCAAAGCAGCGTCGTTAAAATCAGTAGCATAAATAGTTGCTTTATCGTAAAGACCTTCCTGTTTCAATAAAATTGCCAAAGAATAAACTTCTTCGCCTGTAGCACAGCCTGCGTGCCATATTTTAATGAAAGGAAATGTTTTAAGAACAGGAAACACTTTTTCTTTAAGTGCATTATAAGATGTTGGATCCCGGAAAAGTTCAGTAACGGTGATGGAAAATTCTTTAACAAGCTGTTCGAAGAGTGTTTCATCCCGTAATATTTGCGGAATTAATTCTGAAATATATTTCAGACCAGCATTTTTAAGGAAAAGTCTTGATCTTCTTTCAATGGTAGCACGGGCATAATCCCTGAAGTCATAACCATACCGTGTATACATTGCTTCAAGCAGCAAATCTATTTCTAAATTTTCTATTTCGTGATTTTTCATTTATGTAATATTCATAATGATATAACTACCTATACAGCCATACTCTGAGCATTGAGCAGAGTCTATCAATGTTAATAGGTTTTGGCAAATAATCGCTTGCGCCAGCTTCAATGCAATTAGCATAATCCTTCTTCATGGCTTTTGCAGTTAAAGCAATAATAGGGATATTAAAGAACTTTTCCTGAGCTCTTATTCTTCTCATAGTTTCATAACCATCCATTTCAGGCATCATTATATCCATTAAAATCAAATCAACATCCGAATTCGTTTTAAGAACTTCAAGAGCTTTAATACCATTTTCAGCTTTTAAGAGTTTAAAACCTTTCTGTGCAAGAATTTTTGATAAAGCAAACATATTACGCATATCATCATCGACGAGAAGAAGTTTCTTATCGCTAAACATTTCATCTGTTTCATGAAGATTGATTATCATCTTTCTTTTCTGCAGAGGCAGATTTTCAACTACACGGTGCAGGAAAAGCGATGCTTCATCAAGCAGTCTTTCCTGAGAACTTACACCTTTAATAATTATAGACTCAGCGTAATTCCTAAGTTCTTCTTCTTCAGAACGTGTAATGTCCTTACCTGTATAAACGATAACAGGCGGAATATTGATTTTCATCTTCTCGAGTGTCTTAAGGAGTTCAAAACCTGAAATATCAGAAAGTCCAAGGTCCATAATCATACAGTCATAATTCTTTTTCCCGAGTTCATTTATTACTTCTTCACCGCTTGAAACCGCAGTTGTTTTGACATCCCCGTTACCAATCAACCTGACAATCGATTCCCTGAGATTTTTATCATCTTCTGCGATAATAAGATTTTTCATATTTCTATTTGAATAATCGATTAACTTATTAAAAGCTTCGTCAAGTTGTTCCTTTTGAGGTGGCTTTGTCAGGAAACCAATTGCACCTTTTTTGAAAGCTTCAATGTTTGAATCATCTGCCGACATAATATGTACCGGAATATGTCTCAATTTTGAACTTTCTTTAAGCACCTCAAGAACCTGATATCCATCCATCCCAGGAAGTTTTATGTCAAGAATTATACCTGAAGGTTTAAATTTACCTGCCAGGTTGAGACCATCTTCACCATTAAGAGCAATCAACCCTTTGAATCCTTTACTATTACATTCTTTATGGAGTAATTTTGCGAAATTAAGGTTATCTTCAATTATCAAAATTACTTTTTCACCCGGAAGTACTGATTTTCTATCATCACCTAATTCGTCTTTAGAAATATTATCCTTTGAGTATTTTTCAACAGTTGGTTCATATTTCTCTTTTTCATAATTTTCAGAGGGTTTATTCTGAAGTATAATTTCCAACGGAAGGTACAGAGTAAATTTTGAACCGACTCCCTTTTCACTCGACAAAGATATTTCACCACCTAAAAGATTTGCAAGTTCTTTTGATATAGATAATCCGAGACCTGTACCTCCGAACTCCCTTGAAATACCACCTTCTTCCTGATGGAACGCCTGAAAGATCAGTTTCTGATTTTCTTTTGAGATTCCAATACCTGTATCCGCGACTTCAATACTAATACAATTATCTACATGTAACTCAGGGTTGTGGAATATTGCATCCTTTAGTGGTTTATTAAATGTCAACTTTACTTCACCCTTTTTAGTAAACTTAATTGCGTTAGAAATTAAATTCTTCAGAATCTGTTCAATTCTCTTTCTATCACTTATAATTAACTCCGGTGAATCTTTGGAAACAGA
>CAIUQV010000003.1 GCA_903901375.1 uncultured Ignavibacteriota bacterium | reverse complement strand
GGTTCCTTTCTTTATGTTATTGTTTATTAATGGGTTTAATAACCATAACATTGTTGGAGCCAGATTAATTTTTCATCTAATCATTTCTGTCGTGTACAGAGAAATGTTTAAAGCCACATCTTTCCAAAACAATTGGTATGACTATGGTCATAAAAATCACTTTGAGAAGTGAATAAATGATTATTACCATAATCAGCTAATCTTATTAGAATAATATAAATAATTGCAAATAAAAAAATGTATGTAGGGTTATAGTATTTGTATCAATCTCAGACGAAATAATAAAGATAAATACCAAGAATTATTCCTGAACGAATAAAAACAACTAACTTTTCAAAGAACCGTTTGTTGGCTAATCTAATTAATAAACCTTTAAACAAATTAAAAGATTAAAACGATTAAAATAACTAGTAATAATAATGTTTAGGTTTACTTTTTGAGAAAATGATTGGTGAAAAATCAAAGAAAATACTTATGGGTAACTAATATTATTGTTGTTTAATAAATGAATTACTAAATTTATATTTTTATAATTATATTTAACTAGAATTTTTCCTTTTATGCAGAATAAATGTTTAGCTTGCGGCTCGGAAGAAATTATTAATTGCGGTAAGCCTGAATTACAAGATCAAAACAGTAAATTTAAAGTAATAGAATGTAAAAAATGTAAGCTTCAGTGGTCATTACCAATGCCATCTGAAGATGAATTATATTTGCATTATAGCACTTACTATAACAGAAGATTTAAAAGAATTTTTAAGACATCACTAAAGTACCTTAGGGATTTATTGACTTTAAAAGAAGTTCGCGAAAGATTATTTCTAAAGAAAACAATGGAATATACTAAAGTTCAGAATTTTCTTGATTATGGATGCGGAGAGGGTGAGATGCTTTTAATTGGTAAGAAGTTTAGATGGAACTGTACTGGAGTAGAATATTCCAAAGAACTTTCTGATAAATTTTTCAGATTAGGGATTAACGTAGTAGTTGCTACTGATTTTGAAAGTTCAACACTAGAGAAAGGAAGTTACGACTTAATATTGTTAAAGCATTTAATAGAACACATAAAAGATATACCTTCATTTTTAGAACAAACTAAAAAATACTTATCTAATGGAGGGGTTCTTGCAATTAAAACTCCATCAAATACAAGTTTAAGAGCAAAAACAAAAACGGCAAAATGGCATTTTGTAAATCCTCCTGAACATCTTTGGAGCTTCAATACTGTAAATTTTAAACTACTTTTAGAGAGCATTGGATTTGAGGTTTTAATGATAAAAAATAGCTTATTGGTAGATGAACTTATATGCTACGCTAAAGTAAAAATTTTGTAAATTATAAGAATTTTCTTGCAATGACATTATAAGTTGTATCTTTATTTATAATTTCATCCTCTGTAATGTTTTTCAGATATTTACTGTATGAAGCACCATCCCAGTAATGATGGCAATATGCATTTGGAAAATCAAGATTCTTCACAAAAATTTTTTTAATATCAAAAGAATAATAAAGCGGATAATGAAAGCTGTCAAATGGTTCAACATGAATTAGATTAGGATATTTTTTCGAAAGTACATATGGTTTCCTAACAGACATTTCTGCCCAATGTCTATCTCTCCCTTTGGATCTGAAGTTTTTAAATTCATCAAACCATATTTTCAGGAATTCCGAATCTTTTTGGGTCAAAATGACTCCGTTACATAAACCCATTTTTCTCCATTTACCCTGTTTTCCCATAACAAAATCATATTTAAGCAATGGATTAAAAGATTTCTTGCAAATTACATCCATATCAAGATATATTCCCCCAATTTCTTTGAGAAGTTGCAATCTCAAAATATCAGATTTATGAGCTATGTGATACAATTTATTCCCAAAGACACTTTCAGGGGGTTCAATTTTTATAAATTCCACAAAAGAGGAAATCTTGTCCCAGTAATATCCAAAAGGTAATCTATTTGAATAAAAATAAATCTTATCAGGATCATTTAATATCCTTGCAGAATTTAAACAAAGATAATGGGGCAAAGGAAATTCCTGTTGATTATCCTGATAGAAATATATGTAATGGAAAATATTAGGTACCATAAGTTTTATATAATTCTTCTAATTGATTAATTGTATTATTAATTCCCCAATATTTGAAATAATCACCGTAAGCATTCAATCTAATTTTATTTGAGAATTCATTATCATTATATAATTTCATAACTGCTTCTTTAAGTAATAACGGATTATTTTTATGGACTAATAGACCATTATAATTATTTTTAATAACTTCGCAAATGCCGCCGACATCTGTTGAAACAATAGGTAAACTTGCTCTCATTGCCTCCAATATTACAAAAGGTATTCCTTCAAAAACAGAAGACAACACAAATAAATTAAAAGTTCTATATACAATTTCTCTATCATGTGCATATCCCATAAGGAAAACCTTATTTGACAATCCTGATTCAGTAATGAATGATTTCAGATTAGCTTCATCTTCTCCATCGCCCCAAATCTCAAACCTGAAATTATTATCAGGAACTTCTTCATTAATCAA
Source organism: uncultured Ignavibacteriota bacterium (assembly GCA_903901375.1). Classification (GTDB taxonomy): domain Bacteria; phylum Bacteroidota; class Ignavibacteria; order Tepidaquicellales; family Tepidaquicellaceae; genus CAIKZJ01. Next base: position 1,223 of record CAIUQV010000003.1, on the reverse strand, counting down.
CTTTGCCATTTCTATAAAATGGATATGCGACTTCTGTGAAGTCAACCTTCCAATTGTTCCTACAATAAAAGAACCCTTCATGTTGCAATTTTCTTTGGAAGGACTTATTTTAACATCAATACCATTATATAAAACAATGACATTCTTAGAATAATATCCAAATATATTTATTAAATATTGTCTGTCAGATTCACAACCTGTAAGTGTTATATCAGCAAAGTATTTTTTCGCCTTTTCCCATAGTAATCTAACAAACTTAAATTTCTTCCACTCATCATATGGGAAATCCATACCATGCCTATGTTCTATTATTAAACTTGAGTTCAGTAATTTTGCAAAAAAGAAAGGAATTATCTCAGCATTAACGTGTATGATATTAAATTTGTTAGTAATCATCTGTTTCAAAACACAGATAATTCCTTTTAAACAATAAATTCTATTGTCTTTACAATAAATAAAATATGGAACTCCAAGCTCATTTAGTTTATTGCATACTTCACCGATAAAAGGAACTGCAACGGTTATATCAAATTTCTCCCTGTTAATATATTTAGAAACGAGTAAAACAAAAGTCTCTATACCACTAATATGGCTATTATTTAAAGTAATTAAAACTTTTGTTTTTTTCATACTTTCAGATTACAAGTTGGAATACAAAATTATAATTTATAATAAATACTTTGGAATTGTTCTTACAATCTTTTAATTTCAGTTATTATTTCCTTCACAATAGAATTCCAGTCATTATTTTTCTTTATTTCATCGTATCCGGAAATTTTCTCAGCAAACTCCCCGCTTGCAGCTTTTCTGCAGTTATCAAGAAATTCGTAGTTATTTTTAGAGTACCCTAAATAGTTTTCAAATATTTCAAGTTCAGGCAAAGCTGTTGTTACGACAGGTATCTTCGAGGAAACATATTCAAAAAACTTATTTGGATAGACACTTCTCATAAAATCGTTAATTTTAAAAGGTATAAGACCTGCTGTAAAATTATTCAAATACATCGGGATTTTTGATATCTCTATATAATTGATATGTATGACGTTCTCATTCTTTTGAATTTTATCAAAATAATCCTTTGAATTTCTATCAACATAACCAATAAACAATAAAGTAAACTCATTTGTGTCAATAAGGCTGTCAATTATATTATAATCAATCCAGTTCCTGAACGTTCCAATGTATCCAAGAATTGGTTTGCCTTGGTCAATTATCTTAATATT
>CAIUQV010000002.1 GCA_903901375.1 uncultured Ignavibacteriota bacterium | reverse complement strand
CTAAGTATTGACTGGAGAAGAATTCAATCAGGCATTATTCATGATTATGCTATATTAGCAGTTGCAGGAATCATAATGATAATGTTGTTCTTTTTATTCAAGTAATTTTAAAGTTTATTATAAAAAAAGCCCGTTTCATTTATGTGAAGCGGGCTTTCTTTTTAAATAAAAATCCTATTTTTTCTGGTTCTTCAAAATATATTCTGATATATCTGCCGCATCCTGGTCAGTTAATTTTTCATATGAATAGAACGGCATAAACTTAGCACCAAACCTGATATGATAAACAATACTCTTCAAATTTCCATCAAAATCCTCAAACAAGGAAGGAACATGTTTAACAGTTTTACCACCATGACAGAATCCACATGTTTCTTTGAACTTCTTTTCGCCGTTAACTATATCAGGTGTCAAAGAAGCAATCTTAACCTGATCATCTTTTAATTTCGATTTGTTCTGTGTAGGTATTGCAATTGAGGTATATTTCGATTCTTTTACTTCTCCTCCAAGTGATTCGAAATAAGCATTTAAAGCATCAATCTCTTCCTGGGAAACTGGTCTACCCATTTTAAGGTATGTATCCCAGCATACAGATGCACCTGCACCTTTTCTTTTCACATCATCACCAGTAATCATACCGGAATATACTGAAGTTCTTTTACTTGCGCCTATAACATCAGAAAAGTACTTTGTGTTGGATTTATCATTATTACTGCCGTCACTATGACAATCAGCACATTTTAAGCCGGTAAGGTTTGATGACTGATAGAATAATTCCTTACCTTTTGATACCAATCCGCCGGTACCCGAATTTTCTTTCTTTCCATCTTTATTTGCATCAGTTTTCTCATCCTTTTTCTGGCAGGAAAAAACAAGCAATGATAAACACAACACTGTATACAGTAATTTTTTCATATGTAAAAATATTTAGTTAATTTTAATTACAATAAAAAAGACCGTTGAAACAACGGTCTTTATATTAATCAAAATTTAAATTACTTCTTTTTAGTTCCTGTAATGTTTGGATAGAAGTTTACACCGATATAGAATGAAGACCAGTTAATATCCTTTTGTTTTGCTCTGTTATCAGATTTAACTAATGTTCCAGGTGGATCATAAATATTCGCTTGATAAGTACCTTCACCATCATTAATCGAAGCATTTGTTCTTCCCCATTCCACACTTCCAGCTCTATCAGTATTTTTAAGTAATAAATTAGCAAAATCATACTTTGCTCCTACAACTATACCCCATTGAGGGTTAACTTTAAATTCAATACCTGCACCAAGGCTAATTCCCATTCTGAAATCATTAAAACTAATACTTGTGGAATCACTTGGTCCTGTTGTACGTGATAATTTAGCGTTCATAAAGTTAAAATTAAACTGTGCATTGGCAAAAGGTGAAACTACTTTTGTAAATGACAATGGAGCAACCTCAAAACCAAGACCCAATCCAAAATTGTTGAATGTATAATCGTAACTAATAGATCTCATTTGTGTTCCAGAAGTAGTAAAAACTGGAATAAAGCCTGATTTTGAACCTTCAAAAGTATTAAACGTACTGAAGTTTAATGAACCAATCAGACGTACAGTTTCATATTTATCAAGATTAATCTTTCCCGTACCCTGAAAAAAGATACCGGTTTTAGCACCATAATTCTGACTTATGAGATTTGTGTCTACTAATGCAGCTTCAAATGGTAAAATAAGTGGAATAATTGAATCTTTTTGGGTTATTGGATTAAACATATGATAATTATACTGATTCGAATAATTAATGTAATTATTCCCTCTTAATCCTTTATCAGGATTTGTGATACCAGCTGCGAGCTGAAAAGAGAACTTATCGAACTGTGCAAAAGATGCATTTGCAGCAAACGCAACAAATACTATCAAAAACAGAATTTTAGTTTTCATTGAATGTCCTTTCATTTACTATAATTAAATTGTTCAAAAATACTAACTATTGCGGCAGTTTCAGCTCTGAGTTTACGATTCCCAAGACTTTTCACCTGCCAGTTGTTTTCTATTAATTTCTCAATTTCGGTTTTATCAAAACCACCTTCGGGCCCGATAAGAATGCTCAAACCGGAATCTGTAAAAACGCTCTTATTCACATTGTTACCTGCGGCATGTTCATAGTATACAACTTTATTATTTTCATTTTCAGTTAATCCAAGCATATCGTTGAAACTAATGATATTATGTAATTCCGGTAAATAACATCTCTGTGATTGTCCCATTGCAGACACTATTATCTTCCGTAATCTGGTTATTTTAGTTTCAGAAAATCTGTTATCAGAAACTGTATATTTTGAAACTACAGGAAAAAGCTCGAACACACCGAGTTCAACAGCCTTTTCAACCAAAAATTCAAATCTGTCACTGTTCCGTAAAGGTGATACAAAAAGCTTTATCTTAAGGTCCGGTTCAAACAGATTATAATCTTTACTAAGTATACTACAAATAATCTCAGACTTTGATATTTCAACTATCGTACAGTGAAAAATGTTCCGTTTACCGTCAGTTATTGTTACGTTATCACCAACTTTCTTCCGTAATACACGAATGAGGTGCTTATACTCAAAACCTTCAATTTTAAGAATCGAATTTTCCGGGTCTACATTATCAGATTCAGTAAAATAATATTCCATAATTTAAATTAAAATGAAGCATCTAATGCCATAATGATTTGTCCTTTATACTTATCTTTGTGTAATTTTCTCACTCCAAAATCCACTCTTGCAACGAAATCAAAGGGCAGAAGAAAATTAAGCCCTGCACCGAAACCGCTTTCAAACTTTGTATCGTAAATATTTTCCTTACGCCCCCAGACTCCACCCAAATCATAGAATACAGTGGCATAAACGCCATAACGATACGAAAATTTATTTGCAAGAGGAACCTTCCTAAGAATTAAATGATCTGAGCCTTTTACGTAAAACGGTTTCACCAAAGGTATTCTAAGTTCCACTGAACCGAACATCTTATCTTCACCAAGAAAAACGAAATTGTCCCATCCCCTGATTAAATTATCGTATCCCAGAGATTCTTTAAGGTAAACAGGTATTTCGCCTCCTCCGAAAGATAAAACTGAGTTAATTCTACCCGATAACACCAACGCATAATCATTACTGAGTTTTACAGGTATAAATCTTCTTAAATCAAATCTGAATTTATTTAAATCGATATCCTTATGAAAAATACCGCTTCGCGACAATTTAAGGTAATAATAACTGCCATAAGTGGCAAATTTCATATAATTACGTGTATCATAAGTAAAATCCAATCCTATACTGGGAAAGATATCAAGTCCATCAGGTGATACAGTTCTGCCCGGCATATATTCAGAAGTATAAATTGAATTAAACTGTAAAAGAGCAGAAACAGAAGTGTTCTTACCGAGAAACTTCCCAATTCTTAAATCACCCATTATATCATTCATAATGTATGTTGGAACTTCATTCTTATTAAAAACTACTCCGGTAGAGTCTGAATTCCCTTTATTTCTTGGATAAGTTCTTGAGTATTTAAAACTTGTTTGAAAAAAATAGTGTTTATTGGAAAAAATCCATGGATTAAGATAAGAAAGTGAAATAAAGGGCTCATATCCTACTCCAAAACTAAGATTCAGAGTTTCATTTTTACCTCTGAAATTTCTCCATACAAAATTTACACCTCCCCAGATTTTCTTTAAAGAGCCTTCTTTTATTCCACCCTGAGGAATAGGAAGGAAATAAAAACCCTCTTCGAATTCAAAAACAAGATTGATTTTGGATGAGCTAAGAGGAGCAGGAACGACGTCAACTCTGTTAAAAAGACCAAGATTGTATAATCTTTTAATATCAGACTCAAGATACTCGAGATTAAATTTACCGCCCTCGTGAAGCTGCATTTCGCGTAAGATTACTTCGTCTTTTGTCTTTTCATTTCCCACAAGAATGATACGTTCAATTACCATTTCCTGCATTATTTTAATATAAGCAGAATCAACTTTAGTGGAATCTGTTAATTCATATGAATATATATTAGTTAATACAGTAAAACTAAATAATATTATAGATAATATTTTAAACAATTCTATTTATTCGTTCCGCGTAATTCCCAAACTCTTTTTAACATACCAATACCATTCTTATCATTTGGTCTTAATTGTAAAACTCGCTGAATGTACATTTCTGCCGTATCAAGTTTATTCAGAGTCATAAGATAACTTGCCCTTTTCAGATACATAAGGTAGTATGCATTCATTATAAAAGTGTGATAGTAATCAGTTTCATTTGTTTTAGTATAAGTAAAATCGGGTTCTACATAAGTGGAATCAAAGTCAACAGATTTTGTCAGGCGAATAAGCAGACCTTCCGGAACCCTATTGTACTCTTTAGCAAACTTTTCATTTTTATCATCTTCAACTTCAAGAGTAGTATAGAAATGATACTCTAAGTAGTTTTTGTTAACGATACTGTTTAAAAGATTAATAAAAGCACTCTGTATGGCAATAAGGTTTTGTTTATCGGCTTCAGTTTTAGGTTTTGTATAATTTTCAGTAAATTTCTCAAATTTCTTTAATTCAACAGCATAAATCTCAAATTCCTGCTTACTTTTCTCGTAAATATCAGGATAATGGTCTTTAAGATGTTTAAGATACCATGACTTTCTCATTAATTCTTTATCTATTATAACGACATCCGGTCTGAAATTATGAACATACTGGAAATAGAATGAAGCCGATACCCAGAAATCCCATTGAGTAGACATAATTATTGATTTCTGTCGTGCAGAACTAAACACATTTTCGGTATATTCCTTGACGAAATTACTTTTACTTAGATTATTTTCTTTAAAATTACCGTATATTGAGGTAAGCGGAATAATTACTGCAATTAATGCGATTATTGCCTGATTCGGCTTAAATTTATTAAAAATGAATCTTAATCCTATTGCAAACCAAATTGCAGTTACAACAAAAGAAAGCAGGAAGTATGTATCTATGTCATGTATATCATAGTTTATAGCATACAGAATGTTAAAAACGAACAGTAATAATGTAAATATGAAGAACTTTCTTTGTTTTACAAAAGAATAAATCATTCCAATCAATGCTATTAACACCGGAATGTAGAAAAACTCTTTAGGATATATTTCAGTAAAATGCGAAAACTGTTTAGAAGCCGAATCCGTAGAAGTGAACATCCATACGCTAAACTGCTTACCTGACACATGTCTGTAAAAATTATCCCAGTTAACAGGATTTCCCCAGGCAATAATGTTGTTATCCCCTCTTACGAAGAAATAAACATAGACAGTAAGAGCTAAAACAAACGGAATCCCCATAATCAGAATCTTCTGAAATGATGTTTTACTGAATCCGTTTACTGCAAAATAAAGATATATAAAGCCTACACTAAGGAAAATAGAAGTCAGATGATTTGTAAAACTTAAGCCAAGAATGAAGGCAAACAGGAGCCAGTACTTCAAATCATCATTACCGGAGTGTTTAACGAATTCATTTCCTGCTTTCAGGAAAATATAAGTAACGGAAACAATGAATAGTACATGAAGAGAATAAACTTCAAGAGAATTCGATGTATTCCAGAAAGTGTTTGAAAAAGCAAGTACCATCGATGCTGAAAAAGCAATCATCATAGAAGTAATATTATTCCCGTCTTTATCCGTAAATTTATTCTTACCGTCAGCATTAAGGTTTAGTTTAGTAAGTATAAAAAGCACCAGATTAAAGAATACCATAACAGTTAATGATGATTGAAGAGCACACATCAAATTAAGACGATAGATATAATCCCCTACCGGTAATTTGGCAAAAATGCTGCCAAGCACAGTAAATAAAGGATATCCCGTCGGATGTGCAGTTCCAAGTTTAACGCAGACAGTTGCGAGTTCACCTGTATCGATAAAATACAAGCCTGGAGCAAGCGTCGTAAGGTATACAAGGAATGGTATTAAAAAGGATGCAATAGAAAAATATAATCTGTTTTTATCTGAGTTCAAATTTAATCAATTTAATTTATGTTCAATATAAAGGCACCTATTCTCAACGAATATAATACCGCTATTTTCGGCAAGTTTTTTAGCTTCTTCGTGAAAAATACCAAGTTGCGTCCAGATAACTTCCGGTCTTGGATTTAACTTCAAAGTCTCTTCAACTATTCCAGGAACGGCAATTGCGAGCCTGAAAATGTTCACTATGTTAATTTTTTCCGGTACATCTCTTAAATGGGAATAACACTTTATGCCGTCAATTTCTTTACCTTCAAGCTTTGGGTTTATACCAATCACATTGTAGCCGTTATTTTTCATATAAACAGCTATTCTGTTACTGTCTCTGTCCTGATTATCTGAAAAACCAACTACAGCAATTGTTTTGTATTGATTTAAGATTTCTTTAGTATTCATATTATATAAATTTAT
>CAIUQV010000001.1 GCA_903901375.1 uncultured Ignavibacteriota bacterium | reverse complement strand
TGGAGCATATTGAAAATATTAATATAACGTATAAATTATTTAATTTATGGCTTAAAAAAGATGGCTTTATTTCACATACAATAGATTACAGATGCCACGATTTAAGCGAAAAGTGGAATGGTCATTGGATAATTCTTAATATTTTATGGAGATTAATATTGAAAGGCAATGGATATTGTATTAACAGACTTCCTCATTCATACCATATTAATAAGATTAAAGAATATTATAAAAATATGAAAATTATTACTGAAACTGATATAAATGGCATACAAATAAGAAATAAGAACAAATTCCGAAATTTTGAGCAAGATGATTTCATTATTTGCAGTGCTTTAATACAAGGAGTCAAAAGTGTTTAAGTTTTTAATTACCGGAGCAGCCGGTTTTATTGGATCTAACCTCTCGATTAGTTTACTTCAAAAGGGATATCAGGTTACCGGTATTGATAATATGTCGTCGTATTATACGTTGTCTCTTAAAAATCTGAATAAGTCGGATATAATAACTCTCGGTTGTGATTTCAACGAGATGGATTTGTGTAAAGATAAATTTGATGAACTTGATAATGATTTTGATTTTATTATTCATTTAGCAGCCCAGCCCGGTATATCAGCGGATATAGAATTTAAGGATTATGCAGATAATAATATAAATGCTACAGCCAATATCCTGGATTTCGCAAGGAAAAATAAAAATCTTAAACTGTTTATTTATGGCTCAACTTCATCGGTTTATGGCAAGTTCGCTTCTTCTGATGAAAAATCTATTCCGTTTCCTGCTTCTGATTATGGTTTGACAAAACTGGCTGCAGAACAGATGGTTATGATGTATGGAAGAGAATATCTCTTGCCTGTTTCTTCCTTAAGGCTATTCTCTGTTTTTGGTGAAAGAGAAAGACCCGATAAATTATTTCCAAGGTTATTTGCTTCTTATTTTAACGATGAACCGATTTCTATTTATAAAAGTAGTTTTGAACATAAGAGAAGTTTTACTTATGTAGGTGATATAATTAATGCAATCAATCTTGTAGTCGGGGAATGTGACGTTTGCAAAAACGAAATATTCAATATTGGCAGTACAAGTTCTGTTAAAGTTAAAGATGCTTTAGAAGTATTTGAACGGGTAACAGGTAAGAAAATTAAATATAATATCCAATCTGACAGACCGGGTGACCAATTGAATACAAAAGCAAATATAGAAAAAGCAAAATCAGTTTTTGGGTTTAAACATAAATTTTCCCTTGAAGAAGGACTTAGAAAAACCTTTGTTTGGCATAAGAATATGAGAGGGGGATAGGTGTTGGTAGTTGGATGTTGGTTATTAGTAGTTGGTTAATTTTTAGTGAAGAATAAATGAAAAGTATAGAAGATATACATATTTGTGTTAACAGCAGCGATGGAACTCATAGCGTTGAAAGAACAATCCCTTTAGCTGATAAAGGGTTTAAAATATCTTTCATTGCGCATAAAAATTTTGACAGGGTAGATGAATTAAGGAAATACAATAATGTATCAGTTTATTTTTTAAATGAAATAAATCCTGAAAAGAAACACTTCAGGTTGAAGGTTTATATAAATTTGATAAATTACTTAAATCCTGATTTAATTATTGTACATTTCTGCGGATACGACAGGTTTCAGTCGGCAGTTTTTTCAAATAAAAAACCAATTGCAGGGATTTTAATGGGGGGGGATGTTGATACTCATAGTTGTGTAACACCTTTATCAACATTTCTTGAACTAAAATTTACCAAGTGTTTTTTGCCTTATCTGGAATTATTGGCTGCAAAAACAAATAAAATTATTAAAAAGCTCGAAGACTGGAATTTAAAAGGTAAAATAGTTCATATTCCATGGGGGGTTAAGATAAGTGAAGAGTTAATCCACAATAGCGGACGCAAAGAACGCGAAGATAAGAGTAAAGAACGCTTGAGGGAGCAACTTGATCTACCTAG